>NZ_CP081495.1:2109096-2410396 GCF_025919725.1 Flavobacterium agricola
ATTTCATTTGATAAAGTTGAAGTAAAATTCAATTTAAGCCCAGAAGGAGAACCAATTGGCGTGTTCTTTAAAGAAGGAAAAGATTCTAATAAATTAATTGAAGAATTTATGTTGCTTGCCAACCGTAAAGTTTCAGAATTTATAGGCAAACAAAACAAAACCTTTATTTACAGAACGCACGACGAACCCGATCAAGATAAATTATTTAACCTACAAGGTATTATTTCTAAGTTTGGGTACAACCTTAACTTTAAATCAAAACAAACCATTTCAGAAAGTTTAAATACTTTATTGAAAGATGTAAACGGTAAACGTGAACAAAACTTAGTTGATACGTTAGCTATTCGCAGTATGAGTAAAGCCAATTATTCATCAGAAAATATTGGGCATTACGGATTGGCTTTTGACTATTACTCGCATTTCACCTCACCGATTAGAAGATATCCTGATATTATGGCGCACCGTATGTTGCAACATTATTTAGACGGAGGTAAATCGATTGATGAAGAATTGGTAGAACAACAAGCCGTACATTGCTCACAAATGGAAATCTTGGCTTCTAACGCAGAAAGAGACAGTGTTAAATACATGCAAGTTAAATTTATGCAAGACCAAGGCGATCGCGAATTTTTAGGCGTAATTTCTGGTGTTACCGAATGGGGTATTTATGTTGAAGTTATTGAAAACAAATGCGAAGGCATGGTTCGCATCCGTGAAATAAAAGACGATTATTACACGTTTGATGAAAAACAGTATGCCTTAGTTGGCGAAGTTTCTAAAAACACCATCCAATTGGGTGATGAAGTTTGGGTTAAAGTTAAAAATGCCGATTTAGTAAAAAAACAACTGGATTTTACTTACTTACGTAAAAACGAAAATTAAAAATTATATAGCTATGAAAAATTTTAAAGTAATTATATGCTTTTTAGCAACTAGTTTTGCCTTTGCGCAAGAACCTATTACTAAAGAAATGGGTGAAATAACATCTGTTAAAACCTTTGATAAAATTTCGGTAGAACTTATTAAAGCGAACGAAAACAAAGTAGTTTTAACCGGAACAGATAACGATTATGCCGAGCTGATTAACAACAATGGCGAATTAAAAATAAAAATGTCAGCCAAAAAACTTTTAAAAGGCGACAAAGTACATGCTAAAGTTTATCATACCAGCAATATTTACGAAATTATTGCAACCGAAGGAACAAAGGTTACCAGTAGCGACGCATTTAAATTGGTAGATTTAAACTTATCTGCGAAAGAAGGAGCAGAAATTAAATTAGATATTGATGTAAAAAAGGTAAATGCAAATGTAAATTCTGGCGGAAAAATTACGTTAGAAGGCAGTGCAGATAACCAAGATTACCTTGCAAATTCTGGCGGAGTAATTAAAGCCAATAATTTAAAATCTAGCCAATGTAACGTAACTGCAAACGCAGGTGGCGAAGCTTTTGTAACCGCAACCGAATTGGTTGATGCAAAAGTTAGAGCAGGAGGAAACATAAGCATTTATGGAAAACCAAGAGTAATAAACGAAAAAAAGATTGCTGGAGGTAAAATAACCAAAATCAACAAATAATCATTTCGATTTACGCATCGTAAAGCTTATATTTGCTATCCTAAATCGAAGAAAGGTAAAATGTTTGATGATATATTAACAGGAATTCCGCTTGGTTTTTTCCTTAGTTTTATGATTGGCCCCGTTTTTTTTGTATTACTTGAAACCAGTATTACAAGAGGAGTAAAAGCTGCGCTTATTTTTGACTCGGGTGTAATTTTTGCGGATATTGTTTTTATTTTAATTGCCTATTTTACAAGTTACAAGCTGTTAGAACGCATTAAAGACGATCCGATTATATTTATTGTTGGTGGTTTAATTATGCTGGTTTACGGATTAATATCTTTGTATTTAAATTTTAGAACCAAAATAATACAAGAAGTAAATAAAGAAGAAATTAAAATTGTATTAAACACCAAAAATTATGTTGGGTACTTTTTTAAAGGATTTGCATTAAACTTTATTAACATTGGCGTACTTGGTTTTTGGTTGGGTATTTTACTCACCTTTGGCCCCAAGTTTGACATGGTAAGTTCGCGTTTGCTTGTATTTTTTATTGCAGTAATTGTAATGTATTTTATTACAGATTTAGGCAAAATATTTTTAGCCAAACAACTGCAAAAAAAGCTAACAGCACAAAACATTTTAAAAGTTAAAAAAATTAGCAGTTTTATATTAATAATTTTTGGCGCCTTTTTAATGTTTCAAGGTTTTTTTCCTGGCAAGAAAGAAATACTAAAAGAAAAAATTCATCAAATAGAATTAATAAAATAAATAAGAAAGCGAAGTTATATAACTTCGCTTTTCTTTAATCAATACCTCACGCTTTTGAAAAAGTTTCTAAAAATTATGTGGTACCTTTTTTTACTTATTGCTCTTTTACTTTTGGGCGCTTATTTATACACCTTACAACCAAAATTTGGTAAAAATCCAAGCGGTGCACGTTTAGAAAAAATAAAGCAATCTCAATTTTACGCTAATGGTGCGTTTCAGAACTTATCGCACACCCCAGCATTGGCAGAAGGACATACAACTTTTCAGGTTTTTTGGAATTTCTTTTTCAAAAAACATCCAAACACCATTCCAGATCAAGAAATACCACATGTTGTAACCGATTTAAAAACGATTCCTGCCAATGAAAACGTTTTAGTTTGGTTTGGCCATTCGTCTTATTTTATTCAACTACACGGAAAAAAGTACTTAATCGATCCGGTATTTAGTGGTAACGTTTCGCCAATACCCAATACGGCAAAAGCTTTTAATGGCAGCGATTATTATAAGGCAGCAAACATGCCTGAAATAGATTATTTAATATTAACGCACGACCATTACGATCATTTAGATTACGAAACCCTTGTTGCGTTAAAAGATAAAGTAAAACAAGTAATTTGTCCGCTTGGCGTTGGCAGCCATTTAGAACATTGGGGATATGATGCTGAGCGATTGATTGAGAAAGAATGGTATGAAAGCGAAGTTTTAGACAAAAACTTGAAAATTAGCTTTATGCCAACTCGCCATTTTTCTGGCCGTAGTTTAAAAAGAAATAACACCTTATGGACATCGTACGTACTAGAGTCGGAAGATTTTAAACTTTATATTGGTGGAGATAGCGGTTACGATTCACATTTTAAAGCTATTGGCGAGCAATTTGGCCCTTTTGATTTTGCTTTGCTAGAAAATGGGCAATATAACAAAGCTTGGCGCTACATTCATTTATTTCCTGAAGAATTGCTGCAAGCAGCAAAAGATTTAAAGGCAAAACGTATTATGCCGGTACATTCTAGCAAATTTAAATTAGCGCATCACGAATGGGACACGCCGTTAAAAGATTTAGTTCAGAAAAATGATTCACTAAACCTTGCAACACCAAAAATTGGTGAAGTTGTTTATTTAAACGAAAATAACCAAGTTTTTGAGCCTTGGTGGAATTCTTACAAATAACAAAAATTTAACATGTTAAAATTTATATTTTTTAATTTTTATTAAAATATATACCTATAATTGTGCAGAATTAACAAACATAACTTTTAAAGAATTATAAAAGGTTTTTATAGCGTTAGTTCTAAATTTAGAATAACCCACCCACTATAAATACTAATTAATTTTTGTTAAAAGAGCTCGGTTTTATGCCGAGCTCTTTTTCTATTTTCCTGTAAAAGTTGGTTTTCTTTTTTCTAAAAATGCTGTTGTTCCTTCTTTAAAATCTTCGGTAGCAAAACATTCTCCAAATTTTTTAATTTCAACCTCAAAACCATTTACGCCTTCAGCAAAATTTGCATTTACAGCTTCAATAGCTTTAGCAATAGCAACAGTAGAATTTTTAGCTATTTTAGTTGCAATTCCTTTAGCAAAATCAAGCAATTCTGGCTGAGAAACCACATGGTTTACCAATCCGTAATTTAATGCAGAAGTTGCATCAATCATTCCTGCTGTCATAATCATTTCTAAAGCGCGGCCTTTACCAACTAATTGTGTTAAACGTTGTGTACCACCGTAGCCCGGAATTACGCCTAAAGTTACCTCAGGCAAACCCATTTTAGCATTATTAGATGCAACTCTAAAATGCGCTGCCATGGCCAATTCTAATCCTCCGCCCAAAGCAAAGCCATTAATTGCTGCAATAACAGGTTTGTTGTAGTTTTGCACAAAATCAAAAAGTACTTGTTGCCCAACTGCAGCTAACTTTTCGCCTTCAGAAGCAGAAAAATTAGCGAATTCAGAAATATCAGCTCCAGCTACAAATGCTTTTTCACCACTTCCGGTTAAAACAATAACCTTGGTTTGGTTATCGGTTTGCAATGCTTTAAAAGCTTGGTGCAGCTCTTCAATAGTTTGTTTGTTTAATGCATTAAGTTTTGCCGGACGATTGATGGTAATTACCGAAACAAAATCGGCTGTTTCAATTACTAAATTTTCAAAATCCATGTTTATATCTTTTTAATTATTAGTTATTTGCGATATTGGTAGTAAAACAACAAAGGTTGTTCCTACATTTTCTTCTGTTTTAAAAGCAATGGTTCCGTTGTAACCTTCTATTATATTTTTAATAATACCAAGCCCCAATCCCATACCAACAGCTTTGGTGCTAAACTTTGGTTCAAAAACGCGGTTTACATATTCTTCAGGAATTCCTTTACCGTTATCTTCAACCTCAATCTTAGCAAATCCATCGGCTGCAGATAGATGTACGTTTACCATTTTAGGTTCGCGATCTTCTGGAATGGCTTGAATGGCATTTTTAACTAAGTTAGTAATTATTCGAATTAATTGCGAACGATCTATTGTTGTTATAATGCTTGCTTCGGTTGATGAAAAAGTAACATAATCTTCATTAAAAATTTCTAAAGCCAATTGTACTACATAAACCACATCTAAAGTTTCGTTTTGTTGCACTGGTAACGATGCAAAGTTAGAAAAAGCAGATGCAACAGCGGTCATGGTATCAATTTGCTGAATTAACGTGTTGGAATAATCTTTTACTTTTTGATAAATATTTGGGTCTTCAGGATTAAATCGGCGTTCAAAGCTTTGTACGGTTAAACGCATGGGCGTTAACGGATTTTTAATTTCGTGTGCTACTTGTTTAGCCATTTCTTGCCAAGCACTATCGCGTTCGGATTGGGCTAAAAGTTCGGCTGAGCGTTCTAATTCACTAACCATTTCGTTGTACGAATCGATCAGCTCGATAATTTCAGAACTTGTATTTAAGGTAGGAAGTTTTTCGTTTTTTTTGTTTAACCACGTTAAACGCAGCTTTTCAGAAATAATTTGTAATGGTTTGGTAATGTAACTGGATAAAATGTACGCAAAAATGATGGTAATGATAAACATTAACAAGTAAACTTGTAGAAAACGAAAAATGAAGTTCTGAATTTCGTTTTTATAATACTGCGTATCTTCTATATAAGGCAAACTTACAATACCTAAAGGTTTAAACTTTCTGTCTTTTAAATAGGTATAAACGGTACGATAACGCTCGCCATCAATCATTTTTAAATCAACAAAGCGCTTATCGCCTGAAGTTTCTAAAACTTTTATAATGGTTGGATTAATGGCTCTAGAAAGCGTGTCAACCGCAAAAACACCACGCGATGAAATGAGTAATTTACCTTGTAAATCGAAAATATTAATTTCGGTTGTATGAATTTTTGCAAGCTCGTTAATTCGGTCTTTAAAAATTAACGGTAAGTTTTTTGAGGTTAACGGATATGTTGTGTTTGCTAATAAATAGTTTATATGCTCGGTTACAGCATTTTCTTTACGTTCTAAACGATCGTTGTGATATACGGGCTTCGTTATTAAATTGGTAAATGGATACAAAACCAATTAATATAGAAGCAATAAAGGTTAGAAATATCATGGCGATAAATATTCTAACCCTTAAAGATCTTTGCGATATTTTTGAACGAATAGGCATGTGCTATTTATTGGCTTTTTCTCGTATTTTTTTATAAAACTTATAGCCCATCATTAATAACATAGAGAAAACAATAATTCCTACTACGCCAAAAATCCAGTTGAAGGCATTTTTTAAAATTACTAAAAAAACAACAGAAAATAATATAATTGTTGCACCTTCATTCAAAATTCTAAAAAACGAATTGGATTTGGTTAGGGTACCATTTTCAACTTGTTTTACAAATTGATGGCATTTAAAATGATACAGCCATAATAAAACAACAAAAAACAGCTTAACGTGCATCCAAGGTTGCTGAAGTAAAATAGGATTTTCAATCAGCATGCTTACTCCAAAAATGGTTGCTAAAATTGCCGCTGGCCAAGTAATAATAAACCACAACCTATTGGTCATTATTTTGTATTGTGCTAATAAAATTTGGCGTGCAGTTTGTTCTTTTAATTGTGCTTCGGCATAATACACAAAAAGCCGAACAATATAAAATAGTCCGGCAAACCAACATACAATAAAAATAATATGTAGTGCTTTTAAATATAAATACATGTTATGTTATTCTTGTTTAGCCCAATCTTTAATCCAATCTGCAACAACTTCGCACCAAGCGCTATCATCGTTTAAACAAGGAATGGTTAAAAATTCTTCACCACCGTTAGATTTAAAATCTTCATCAGCGCGCATAGCAATTTCTTCTAAAGTTTCTAAACAATCGGTAACAAACGCTGGAGTAACTACTGCAATTTTTTTAATTCCTTTTGCAGGCATGTTATCAATTTCAACATCGGTATAAGGTTCTAACCATTTATCACCAGCTAATCGAGATTGAAAAGTAACGGTATATTTATCTTCAGGAATTTGTAGCTGTTCTACCACCAAACGCGTAGTTTCAAAACATTGATGGCGGTAACAAAATTCGTGCGCTTTTGATGCGGTTGCACAACATGATCCGTCAATTTTACAATGCGATTTGGTTACGTCGGTTTTACGAATATGACGTTCTGGAATACCGTGGTAAGAGAAAACCAATTTATCATAATCAAAACCTTCTAAATTATTTTTGATAGAATCTGACAGCACCTTAATATATCCAGGTTTGTTATAAAACGCAGGAAAGTTAGTTAGCTTCATATCTGGGAAAGATTTTTTACGAATTTTCTCAGCCAAAACTTCAATAGTCATGGTAGATGCCATAGCATATTGCGGGTACAAAGGCAACAACAAAACATCGGTTACGCCTTGGTCATGTAATTCTTTTAAACCTTTTTCAATGGTCATGGTTCCGTAACGCATTGCTAAGGCAACAGGCACATCAACCAATGGTTTTACTTTTTCGTGCATTCTTTCAGAAAGAACGATTAAAGGCGAGCCTTCGTCTGTCCATATTTTTTTATAAGCATGAGCAGATTCTTCTGGGCGCTTGCGCAAAATAATTCCTCTAACTAAAAAAGCACGTAATAAAAAAGGAACGTCAATTACATATTTATCCATTAAAAACTCGTCTAAATAAGGCTTAACGTCTTTTGGTTCTGGACTTTCTGGCGATCCTAGATTTACTAATAAAACTCCTTTCATGTTTCTCTTTTTTTACAAAAATACAATTGCGGTTTACATAAACTAAACCTTTTTAATATATTTTATATGTTTTGTTATTGATAAAATTTATGGGTTAACGGCCAATGATAAAACATATTTTTTAGGCGTGGTACCAAACTTTTTTTAAAAGCAGCAATAAAATGGCTTGCGGTGCTGTATCCAACTTTTAAACTTACTTCGTTTACGTTGTAGGAACCCGAATCTAAAAGCTTACGAGCATATTCCATTTTATAATCAAGTAAAAAGCTGTAAACCGAATCACCATAAACTTGTTTAAAGCCCATTTTTAGCTTTTTTAAGGTTAATCCAACCTGATCGGCTAATTCTTGTAACCCCGGCGGTTCGGCCATATTGGCAATAACAATTTCTTTAGCTCTTTTTAATTTAAGCACATTTTCTTCATCAATTAAAAACGGACATTGTTCGTTAGCTGCATCATCAACTTTATTAAAAACTAAACTTAAAAGCTCGAACGCTTTACCTTTATAATATAAATTTTTAATTGATGCGTTTAAGCTGAAATGAAACATTTGATTGAGTACAATGGCCATTGCTGGCGAAATGTTTTCTTCGCTGTAATATTTTTTACCAATATTTTCTTGCATTAAAAACGGAATACCGTGGGTAAAGTTTGAAAACAAATTATGAAACTTGGTAACCGATATTAGTAACGAAACCAACCACGAATTGGGTTTTAGGGTTAAATGCAAGGGCAGTTCTTTTTGCGGATTGTATAAAAGCAAGGTTTTCTCTTCTTTTAAATCCATTTGATAACTGCCTTGGTTAAATAAAAACTTACCCGAACCTTTTAAGAAAAAATGAAACTGAATCATGTTATGATTCACATTTCTTAGTACCGTTTGTTCTTGTTCGGTATCGTTTTGGATGCGCAGTAAAATAAAATCATCATCAATTCTAATCTCTTCAATTAAATTCTCCATAGCAACATGTTTAAAATTTCTGAACTACAATAACGCAAGTTAATAAGGTTTATCTATAATTATATCAATTTTTATTAACCTAAGTTATTGACACAGGCAAAATAATGTATTTATCTTTGCAAATATAATCGAACTTTTAGCGTTATTTTTAAAAACAGCAAAAAAATTATTTATTAAATTTATTTAGATTAATTACAAATAGAAAGCTTTTAAAGCTACTAAACTAGTAGGTTTGTAAAAAAGTAACGCTAAAATGCTAAAAATGACCTAAAAAATCACGCAGCGTTACAAATAGAACTTCTAGCGTTGTTTTATGTAAATTGGTAATAATACTTTTGTATCACATTTTGAATACGTGTTAATAGATGGAACAGAATAACAAATCAAAGCATACTTCTTTTTACGCAGTAGGGTTAAGCTACAAAAAGGCAGATGCAGAGATGCGTGGTAAATTTAGCCTTGACCCGCAAGCAAAACGAAAAGCACTTGAACAAGCTAAAGCAGATGGTATAGAAAGTTTACTCGTAATATCAACTTGTAATAGAACAGAGGTTTATGGATATGCCGAACATCCATTCCAGTTAATAAAATTATTAACGGATAACAGTAACGGTACTTTAGAAGAATTTCAGAACGTAGCTTATGTATTAAAAAACAAAGAAGCTACCAATCACTTATTTAAAGTAGGTACTGGTTTAGACAGCCAAATTTTAGGCGATTTTGAGATTATTTCTCAAGTAAAAAATAGCTTTAACGAAAGTAAAGAATTAGCTTTAACCAATTCGTATTTAGAAAGATTGGCTAACTCAGTTATTCAGGCTTCTAAACGCATTAAAAACGAAACTGAAATTTCATCGGGTGCAACATCTGTATCGTTTGCATCTGTACAATATATTTTTAAAAACGTACCCGATTTAGACAACAAAAAAATATTGTTGTTTGGTACCGGAAAAATTGGACGTAATACGTGTGAAAACTTAGTAAAACACACCAAAAACAACCACATTACTTTAATAAACAGAACGCGAGATAAGGCCGAAAAAATTGCAGGTAAATTTAACTTAACCGTTAAAGATTATGCCGATTTACAGACCGAAATTCAAACAGCCGATGTTTTAGTTGTTGCAACCGGAGCGCAAAACCCAACGGTTGATAAAACTATTTTAAACTTAAAAAAACCACTGTTAATTTTAGATTTATCGATTCCGAAAAACGTAAACGAAAACGTTTTAGACAATCCGTTAGTACAATTGGTGCACATGGATCAATTATCACAAATCACGGACGAAACTTTAGAGAACAGAAAAAAACATATTCCTCACGCCGAAGAAATAATTAGCGAAGTACAACATGAATTTTTAGAATGGACCAAAGCGCGCAAATTTGCCCCAACAATTAACGCGTTAAAAGACAAACTAAATTCAATGAAAGATAGCGAGCTAAACTTTCAGCGTAAAAAACTAAATAATTTTGATGAAGCGCAAGCCGAATTAATAAGCAACCGCATCATTCAAAAAATAACTGCACATTTTGCAAGCCATTTAAAAGACGACAACACATCGGTTGACGAAAGCATTGAATGGATAGAAAAAGTATTTCAAATTGAACCTATAAGAAATGAGTAAAGTAATCCGCATTGGTACTCGAGATAGTGAATTGGCTTTATGGCAAGCACATACTGTACAAAATAAATTAAACGATTTGGGTTATAAAACCGAAATTGTTGCGGTAAAATCTCAAGGCGATATTATTCTTGACAAACCTTTATACGAGCTAGGCATTACTGGCATATTTACCAAAACTTTAGATGTTGCCATGTTAGCTGGCCAAGTTGATATTGCAGTACATTCTATGAAAGATGTACCTACTGCATTACCACAAGGTATTGTTCAGGCAGCAGTTTTAGAACGCGCAAAATCAGTTGATATTTTAGTTCATAAAGGTAATTTAGATTTTTTACAAACTACCGGAACCATTGCTTCGGGCTCATTACGCCGTAAAGCACAATGGTTAAACAAATACCCAACGCATCAGGTTGAAGATTTACGTGGTAACGTAAACACACGCATGCAAAAACTAAAAGATAACGATTGGAACGGTGCTATTTTTGCAGCTGCAGGACTAGAACGCATCAACTTAAAACCAAGCGATTATATTGATTTAGATTGGATGATTCCGGCACCAGCACAGGGAGCTGTAGTTGTTGTTGCTATGCAAGATGATGCCTTTGTTTTAGATGCTTTAGAACAATTAAATCATTTAGAAACAGAAATTGCAACTTATATAGAACGTCAGTTTTTACGTACTTTAGAAGGTGGTTGTAGCGCACCAATTGGCGCATTAGCTAAATACAACGAAAAAGATGATACCATTCATTTTAATGGTGCCTTATATTCTTTAGACGGAAAACAGAAGTTTGAAGTAGAAAAAACAGTTCCGATTGAAGAGTGGAAAAAATTAGGTTTTTTCTGCGCAAAAGAAATTTTAGAAAACGGCGGCGAAGCTTTAATGCAAGAATTACGTGCGCATTTAAAAAAGTAACATGAATAACTGCTGTGTTTTATCGACAAAAAAATTAAAAAGCCATCAAAAGCAATTGTTGTTAGATGCAGGTTTTTCGGTGCTAGAAAATGATTTTATTCAAATTCAAACGTTACCTTTTTCATTACAAACAACACCAAATCTTTTACTTTTTACATCGCAAAATGCGGTACAAAGCGTTACAGCAAACACAAACTTTAATCAACTTAAAGATATTCCAGCAATTTGTGTTGGTTCGGTAACCCGAAAAATGTTAGAAAGTTTAGGTTTTACAGTTTTAGAAACTAAAGAATATGCCAGCGAACTAGCGCCAATTATTCAACAAAAATATACAAACAAGCACATTGCTTTTTTTGCCGGCAATTTAAGACGTGATGTTTTACCAAACGCCATGCAACAAGCAAACATAAAGTACGACGAGTATTTGGTGTATCAAAACTCTGAAAGCAGTTTTAAAATAACAACAGCGCATCAAGCTGTTTTATTTTATAGCCCTTCAGGCGTTAACAGCTATTTAAAACAAAACACCATTACCAACCAAACGTGCTTTTGCATTGGCACAACAACAGCCGATGCCTTACAAGGAATTACCAATAACATTGTAATTGCCCAACACCAAACCATTGATGCGGTAGTTTTACAATGTATAAATTATTATAAAAAATAAAATTCGGCTTGCCGAAAAAACAAATTCAAAACTATGTTAAAAAACGACTTATTTCTGAGAGCTTTAAAAGGAGAATCAGTTGAAAGACCTCCAGTTTGGATGATGCGACAAGCAGGTAGATATTTACCAGAATTTCGCGCAATTCGTGAAAAATACGATTTTTTTACGCGTTGTAGAATGCCCGAAATTGCTGCCGAAATTACGGTTCAACCTATTGATATTGTAGGATCAGATGCTGCTATTTTATTCTCAGATATTCTTGTGGTTCCTCAAGCCATGAATATTGAAGTTTTAATGAAAGAAGACGTTGGGCCGTGGTTACCAAACCCAATACGTAGTGCTGCAGATGTAGACCAGGTTATTATTCCTAATATTGATGAAACATTAGGTTACGTAATGGAAGCTATTAAAATAACCAAAGAAATGTTAGACAACCGCGTGCCATTAATTGGTTTTGCTGGTTCTCCTTGGACAATTTTTTGTTATGCGGTACAAGGACAAGGTTCTAAAAACTTTGACAAAGCAAAAGCTTTTTGTTTTACACAACCAATCGCTGCACATACGTTATTGCAAAAAATTACAGACACAACCATTGCATACTTAAAAGCAAAAGTAAAAGTAGGAGTTGACGCGGTTCAAATTTTTGATTCTTGGGGCGGAATGCTTTCGCCAGCTGATTATCAAGAATTTTCTTGGAAATACATCAACCAAATTGTTGAAGCTTTAGCTGACGAAACTGAAGTTATTGTTTTCGGAAAAGGTTGTTGGTTTGCTTTAGGCGATATGGCACAATCTAGAGCTAAAGCTTTAGGAGTAGATTGGACTTGTTCTCCTAAAAATGCACGTTTATTTGCAGGTAATGATATTACGTTACAAGGAAACTTTGATCCGTCTCGTTTATTATCTCCAATTCCAACCATTAAAAAAATGGTTCATGAAATGATTGATGAATTTGGAAAAGACAAATTAGTAGTAAACCTTGGCCATGGTATTTTACCGAATATTCCGGTAGATCATGCCAAAGCTTTTATAGAAGCTGTTAAAGAATATAAATAATTAAAAAAAAACAGTTTACCTTTACGTAAACTGTTTTTTACATTATACCATGCTCACCAACAAAAAAGACGAAAGCGAACAACGCATTAACGCACTATTACAACGCTTATCGGGTATAACATTTATACCCGAAAATTTTAACGAAGCTTTATTTTGGACAACCTTAGAAGAAGCTGGTTTTAGCAAGCAAGTTGTTTTAGATGCCGATGAAAATGCCTTTTTTCAGCAATTCCTTACGTTAAAATGGCCGTGGGAACAAATAGAAAGTTTTGCCGATATATTAGTAGCGTTAGAAAAAAACACGCCAAATAAATTATTAAAAGAGCGAGCAAAACATTTATATCAATTTATTTTAGATGAAAGCAAGTTGTTTTCTATGACAATTGTTTCTAAAATGGATAAATTATAACAAATAGTACGAATGAAAGATAAGTTTTATCAATATATATTACAATTACAAGACACCATTACTGCTAAGTTAGAAGCTATTGATGGCCAAGCTAAGTTTCAAGAAGATTTATGGGAGCGCCCAGGCGGCGGAGGCGGAAGAACGCGTGTTATTGAAAACGGATCCGTTTTTGAAAAAGGCGGAGTAAATACTTCTGCTGTGCACGGACATTTGCCAGAAACCATGCAAAAAGCATTTAATGTTGGCGATGTAGATTTTTACGCATGCGGTTTAAGTTTGGTTTTACATCCTATAAACCCAATGGTACCAACGGTACATGCCAATTGGCGTTATTTTGAAATGTACGACAAAGCAGGTAATGTTGTTGGTTCTTGGTTTGGTGGCGGACAAGATTTAACTCCATATTATTTATTTGAAGAAGATGCACAACATTTTCATCAAATTTGTAAAAATGCGTGCGATAAACACAATCCGGAATTCTATCCGAAATATAAAAAAGTTTGTGATGAATATTTTTGGAATGCACATCGCAACGAAGCACGAGGAATTGGTGGTTTGTTTTTTGACCATTTAGTAGAAACTGAAACCATGAATATGGAAGCTTGGTACAACTTTGTGATCGAAGTTGGCAATAGTTTCTTAGCATCTTACGTTCCAATTGTTGAGAAAAGAAAAGATTTACCGTACTCGGATGCTAACAGAACATGGCAAGAAATTCGTCGTGGACGTTATGTAGAATTTAATTTAGTACACGACCGCGGAACTATTTTTGGATTAAAAACCAACGGCCGAATTGAATCTATTTTAATGAGCTTACCGCCGCACGTACAATGGGTTTACGACCATCAGCCAGAACCAGGTTCTGAAGAAGAAAAATTGTTAAAAGTTTTAGCCAACCCTAAAGCATGGATAAATTAATTTGGACATTTGTTTTTTTTATTTGCATTGGTAATCAAATAGTTACTGCTCAAAACGATTCAATAAATGAATACAAAATATCTTATGGAGAAAAAATTATTGCAAGCATAAGTTTACAAAGCGATACCGAATCATTTGTTTTAAGTAGTAAAACAGACGGGCAAACTAATGCTATTTCATTTTATCCTAACATAAAACAAAAAATAAACTTTGGTGTTACCTATAAATTAATTGATATTTCGTTTGGTTACACGCCTTGGTTTATGCGTTCTAATTCAGACAAATACAAAACCAGTAATTTTAATTTTGGTACGCGTTTTAATCATAAAAAATGGTACCAATCGGTAAGTTTTGTAAAACAAAAAGGTTTCTTTTCAGACTTTTCGGGTGCTGAAAGTGATTATTTACCTTCTTTCAGATCGATTCGGGTTGGAGGAACAACATCATTTGTATTGAATGATAATTTTTCATTTTTAGCCCTATTCAATCAAAAGGAATGGCAAATAAAAAGTGCCGGAAGTTTTGTTCCAAACTTTTCATTTTATTATACAAGTTTCGAAAATAAAGATGATAAGTCAGATTTTAATTTAGAGCTTTTTAGTTTTGCCATAACCCCATCTTATTATTATACTTGGGTAATTAACAGAAAGGTGTTTTTATCTGGTGGTTTAGGCGTTGGCGCAGGTTTAGATGTACATAACAAAAAAACCTCAGCATTAGGTCAGATAACTTTTAATTCAAAATTAGGGTATAATACAACTGCGTTTTATAGCTATTTAGAAATAAATAACACTAACTTTCTGTTTAACGAAAACAGAACGCAAGTAGATCAAACTGCTTTGAAAGGTTTAATAACCGTTGGTTTTAGATTTGATCCGCCAAAAATTGTAAAAAACACGTACAACGAAGAATTAAGAAAAGTTAACAAAGAGTTGAATAAAGAAGTAAAAAAAATTGAGCATGAATAAACTTATTGCTACAATAAGTTTATATTTTTTTTGCCACATTTGCATGGCACAGCAAGACACGGCTCAAACTTACATAACAACTTTTAAAGAAAAACTGGTAACAAGTATTTCGGTAGAATCAAATAACGATTCTTTTTACATTTCGTATAAAGATGATGCAGCTACCGATGCTTCTCGAATCAAATTTTCACCCAATTCGCAAATGCGATTAGTTGGCAATGTTAGTTATAAGATTTTAAATTTTTCGTTCGGTTTTACACCGAGTTTTTTAAAAACAAATAAAGAACTTGAAAGCTCAAAAGATATTCGGTTTAGTACGCGATTTTCTTTTAAAAAATGGCAACAATCTATAACTATTATAAAGCAGAAGGGGTTTTTACTAGATTTTAAAGATCCGAGTAAATATTTTTTTCCGGAATTGCAATCATTAAAAATTGGCAGAACAACATCGTATGTTTTTAACGATAAATTTTCGTACAAAACGTTATTTAATTATAACGAATGGCAAAAAAAAAGTGCAGGAAGTTTTATTGCTAATCTTGCCATTTATTATACCAACCTAAAATCGTATGATAGCAATAATCCGATAAATTCTGAAATATATAGCGCTACAATTTCACCAGCTTATTACTACAATTTAGTTATAAACAAACGTTTTTTAATAGGCGGAGGAGCAAGCTTAGGAGCTGGTTTAACCAGTATGGATGGAGAAGTAAATGTACTTTCTGAATTATCTATGAATGCTAAAATGGGATACAATCATAAAAACTTTTTTAGTTTTTTTAGCTATTCAGGAACATCATTTTTTTTAAATCATACCAACGAAAGTTATAATAATTCTTTCGAATTTTTAAAACTAGAAATTGGTTATCGATTTGATCCTCCAAAAAAATTAAAAAAAATATATCATAAAATACTATAATTAAAAACTCAGAATATGTTTCCATTACACCGAGGTAGAAGATTAAGACAAAACGAATCTATTAGAAGTTTAGTTCGAGAAACCAGCTTAAGTCCGGCAGATTTTATGTTCCCAATGTTTATTGTTGAGGGCGAAAATCAGGAAATAGAAATTCCGTCAATGCCAGGCATTTACCGTCGCTCTGTAGATTTAACGGTGAAAGAAGTTAAAGAATTATTCGACTTAGGTATTCGTGCCGTAAACATTTATGTAAAAGTAAGCGACGATTTAAAAGATAATACAGGTAAAGAAGCATGGAATGCTGATGGATTAATGCAACGCGCTATTCGCGCCATTAAAGCAGCCGTACCAGAAATGATTATAATGCCCGATGTAGCTTTAGATCCGTATTCTATGTACGGGCACGACGGGATTATTAAAAATGGAGAAGTAGAAAATGATTCAACAGTTGATGCATTAGTAAAAATGGCAGTTTCTCATGCCCAGGCAGGTGCCGATTTTGTTGCACCGTCAGATATGATGGACGGACGTATTTTACGCATGCGCGAAGGTTTAGATGCTGCCGGATTTAGTAACGTTGGCATTATGAGTTATTCAGCCAAATACGCATCTGCTTTTTACGGACCTTTCCGCGATGCGTTAGATTCTGCACCTAGACAAACAACAGAAGTTGTTCCTACCGATAAAAAAACCTATCAAATGGATTATGCTAACCGCATCGAAGCGATTAAAGAAGCTATTTGGGATGTTGAAGAAGGAGCAGATATGGTAATGGTAAAACCA
The DNA here is from genome assembly GCF_025919725.1 of Flavobacterium agricola. Classification (NCBI taxonomy): domain Bacteria; kingdom Pseudomonadati; phylum Bacteroidota; class Flavobacteriia; order Flavobacteriales; family Flavobacteriaceae; genus Flavobacterium; species Flavobacterium agricola. Next base: position 2,125,864 of record NZ_CP081495.1, read on the forward strand.
GGAACCGCATATTTAGATATTGTTCGTGAAGTAAAAGACAATGTTGATGTGCCAGTTGCTGTATATCACGTTTCGGGCGAATATGCCATGATTAAAGCCGCTGCCGAAAAAGGTTGGTTGGATCATGACAAGATTATGATGGAGCAATTAATGTGCATCAAACGTGCAGGTGCAAGTTTAATTTCTACTTATTTTGCTAAAGAAGCAGCAATTTTATTAAACCAAAAATAACATGAAAAAGTTTTTAGTATTCGGAATTCTTGCATTAGCAGTAGTTTCTTGCGGAAAAACAAAAGAAACGGTAGAAGTTACCCCTACTAATTTATCAGAGAAAGAACAGCAATTAGCTTTAGGTAAAAAAATATTTGACGGAAAAGGCGCTTGCGCATCATGTCATTTACCAGAACGTAAAGCCATTGGGCCAAGCATTAAAGAAATTGCTGAAATTTATCGCGCTCAAAACGGAGATATGAAAGCCTTTTTATTAGAAAAAGCAGAACCTATTGTAGATCCGACACAATATGTAACCATGAAAACCAACTTTGTAATCACTAAAAGATTACCAGAAAATGAGTTAGAAGCTGTTATTGCTTATATGGAAAGCTTTTAAAAAAATCGCTCTTACATAGGTAAGGGCGTTTTTTTTTAATTCAACTTAAAAATAAAAATTGTAATTTAGAAGTTATTACATTATAAACAAACGTAAACATAAGCCAATCAGTCAACTATATATCCAAAATTAACTCAACAACAAGCTAAAATGGTAAAAAAGTCCGTAATATTTATATTTGCTTGCATAGCAGCTTTAGTAATTATTCTGTTTTTAACAAACACCAATTATTTGCTTAAAGCCGTTAGAACCATTTATTTAAACGGACACAAAACGGCATTTTTAGACGATTATAATTATTTTGATACCCGAAAAGTTAACATCGGCGAAGCCCAACCTTGGCCCTTAGCAGTTGATTACAACACCATAAACGAAACACCAACTTTACAAAAAACAAATAAAGAACTGCAAACCATTGCGTATTTAATTATAAAAAACGATAGCATTTGGTACGAATCTTACTTTGATGGTTATAATGAAAATTCTTTAACCAACTCATTTTCAATAGCGAAAAGTATAACATCGGCAGCATTGGGAAAAGCGATAGAAGAAGGATATATAAAAAGTTTAGATCAAAAAGTAATCGAATTTTTACCTCAACTTTCGGGTCCTTATGCGGCAGAAGTTACGGTGGGTGATTTATCTAGCATGAGCTCCGGTTTAAAATGGGATGAGCGTTATGCAGCGCCAACTTCGGTCACAACAAAAGCATATTTTTATAATGATTTAGAAGAAATGATGCTAGAAATTCCTATTGAGACGCAGCCGGGCCAAAAGTTTGAATACCAAAGCGGAGATACGCAACTTTTAGCCATGGTGCTAGAAAAAGCTACCGGTAAAAAGCTTTCTGATTATGTTTCAGAAAAATTTTGGCAACCAATGGGAGCAGAAAATGTAGCATATTGGCAAGTAGATTCTAAAAAAAATGGATTAGAAAAAGCATATTGTTGTTTTACCTCAAACGCACGCGATTTTGCTCGTTTTGGTAAACTATTTAAAAATAAAGGCAATTGGAATGGGCAACAACTTATTGATAGCAACTTTGTAAAACTTTCTACAACCCCAAAGTTTACAGAATCTCCAGAATATGGTTACGGATGGTGGTTGCATCATTATTTAAATAAACCCATGTATTATATGCGGGCATTTAGGCCAATTTGTAATTGTTATTCCAGACGAAGATTTGGTAATTGTGCGTTTAGGCCATTTAAAAGGCGAACAAACCGATGCCGATCCGCATAGCAATGATTTTTATGTATATGTAAACGAAGCGTTAGAAATGCTAAAAAAACGAAACACAATTTATGATCAATAAAATAAGGCTTCAAAATATTTTATTTTTAGATATTGAAACCGTTCCGGAATTTGAAAACTTTACAGATTTAGATACCGAAACGCAAAACCTATTCGAAGTTAAAACAGCTTATCAACGAAAAGATGAAATTCCTGCAAATGAATTTTACGAACGTGCGGGCATTTGGGCTGAATTTGGAAAAATAATTTGTATTTCGGTAGGTTATTTTAACATACAAAATCAAAAAAGAGAATTCCGTATCAAAAGCTTTAGCGGTAATGAAACAAAAATTCTACAAGATTTTTATAATCTACTACAAAACCATTTCAACGAACCGCAACATATTTTGTGTGGCCACAATGCCAAAGAATTTGATATTCCCTTTTTAGGCAGAAGGTATTTAATTAACCATATCAATTTACCAGACAAACTTAATTTAATGGGTAAAAAACCTTGGGAAGTACCTATTTTAGATACGTTAGAAATGTGGAAATTTGGCGATTACAAACATTTTACTTCCTTAAAACTTTTAACACACGTTTTAGGTATTCCATCTCCTAAAGATGATATTGATGGTAGTCAAGTAGCAAATGTATATTATCAGGAAAAATATATAGATCGAATTGTACGGTATTGTGAAAAAGATGTAATTGCAACCGCTCAGGTTATGTTAAGGTTAAGAAATGAACCGTTATTGACTGAAAATGAGGTTGAAATAAAATAATTACATGAAATCGTAAAAAAAGTTTGGTCAAACCAAATAAATTGCGCAATTTTGAGTTATAGATATATAAGAACAAAGAAAAAAATTATGTTATCAATTATTTGTACATATCATTCCTTAAAACAAATGTGTAAATCACATTCGGTTTCGGCTTTGTATATCGTATAATTTTTTTATAACATATTCATATCATATATAAAGCCTCGTCAATATTTTGTCGAGGTTTTTTGTAAAATAAAATATTAAAATGAAAAATCAATCGGTTCAACATACATCAATTATGTGCATTAAATCGTGGATGTTATTACATCCGCTACGGGACCTATTGAATTAAATCTGTGTATATTAGTTGTTATAGATATTTTTTTTAAGGTCCCATAGGCAAACGCTTGTGGGACTTTTTTGTTACAAATGAGATTAAAACATAAAGTTTTATTACTATAAAGAAGAAGAAAAAGAAGTAGAAATTTTAAACCCTTTAAAAATGAGTAGACAAGTCGTAAATGTATTAGGATTTTCGAGTAACGAAAACCAATTCGTAGTAAAATCACAAAACTTTTCTGTGAAAATTAGCAATCAGATTACGAATTCTGATTTAGAAACCCCAAACCCTTTGGAGTTTTTATTATCCGGAATTGCAGGAAGTATTAATGCTACAGGTCAAATTGTTGCTAAGGAATTAAACATGGAGCTCAAATCTATTCAGGTTGAAATTTCTGGTGAAATTGAATCTAAAAAGTTTGAAGGAGAAAAAACCAGATCTCGTGCAGGTTTACGTGGTATAGAAGTCGTCATAAAACCTACTTCTAACGCTTCTTTAACTCATTTAAAACAGTGGATGGATATCGTAAAAGAAAGATGCCCTGTATATGATAATTTAATAAATAATACCCCGGTTAATATATCGTTAGTTAAAGATTTTTTACAAAAAAATGTTGCGTAGTAAAACACGCCCTTGTCATTTAAGTATTTTGTAAATGTTTGTTTGTTTAGTTTGTAAACCTCTTCTTAGTTAGAAGAGGTTTTTTTATGTTATATTTGGTTATACAATATAAATTATGGTAACAAAGCCCTGTTTACTTCGCTATCAAAACGTTTCTATTTCTTTTAAAAATAATAAGGAATGGAAAAAAGTACTGTTTGACATAAGCTTTGACGTTTACGAAAATGAAATTTTAGGCATTGTGGGCGAATCGGGTTCGGGCAAATCAATCACCTCATTAGCAGCTTTAGGTTTATTGCCTAAAAATAATACAGAAATTGATGGAGAAATCATTTTTGAAAATCAAAACATAAACGCATTTTCAGAAAAAAAATGGCAACAAATACGTGGTAACGAAATTGCCATGATTTTTCAGGAACCTATGAGTTCTTTAAACCCTGCGATTCGATGTGGTGAACAAGTTGCCGAAGTTTTACGCATCCATACGCAATTAGCAGAAAAAGAAATAAAACAACAGGTTTTACAACTGTTTCAACAAGTAAAATTACCCGATCCAGAACTAATTTTTAGCAAATACCGCATCAAATATCGGGTGGCCAAAAGCAACGCGTTATGATTGCTATGGCCATTGCATGCAAACCCAAATTATTAATTGCTGACGAACCTACAACTGCGCTTGATGTTACAGTACAAAAAGAGATTATTGCTTTATTAAAAGATTTACAAAAGCAAACCAGCATGTCAATCGTATTTATAACGCACGATTTGGCATTAATTTCCGAAATAGCCGATCGTGTTTTAGTTATGTTTCGTGGCAAATTAATAGAGCAAGGCACGGCTCAACAAATTTTTAATCAACCGCAAGAAACCTATACGCAAGCCTTAATTGCTTCGCGCCCCGATTTAAACATCCGTTTAAAACGTTTACCAACCATTCAAGATTTTTTAAACAAATCTGTAGCAGCTGTAGAAATAACGCCTGAGATGCGAAAAAAACAGCATGAAACGCTATACAAGCAACAACCGTTGCTAGAAATAATCAATCTAGAAAAAGAATATTTTAATTCGGTGGGCATTTTAGGTAAAAAACAAAGTTTTAAAGCGGTAAACAACGTATCGTTTAAAATTTACGAAGGCGAAACCGTTGGTTTGGTGGGTGAATCAGGCTGTGGCAAATCTACCTTAGGTAATGCTATTTTACAATTAGATAAAGCAACAGCCGGGACCATTTTATACAAAGGAAAAGATATTACGCATTGCTCTAAGTCAGAATTAAAAGCGCTGCGCAAAGAAATTCAGATTATTTTTCAAGATCCGTATTCATCACTTAATCCGCGCATTCCGATTGGAAAAGCCATTATGGAACCCATGCAAGTTCATAAATTGTATAAGAATGATGCTGAACGCAAACAAAAAACAATCGAAATTTTAGAGCGCGTAGGGCTAGGAGCCGAACATTTTGACCGTTATCCGCACGAATTTTCGGGCGGTCAGCGCCAGCGCATTGGCATTGCTCGTACCATTGCTTTACAACCTAAAGTTATTGTTTGCGACGAATCGGTTTCGGCCTTAGATATTTCAGTTCAAGCGCAAGTTTTAAACTTGTTAAACGAGTTAAAAGAGAATTTTGGTTTTACCTATCTTTTTATTTCGCATGATTTAGCCGTAGTAAAATACTTTTCTGATCAAGTTTTGGTTATGAATAAAGGACAAATTGAAGAAATGGCAGAAGCCGATGTTATTTATGCCGAACCTAAAACAGCGTACACAAAAAAATTAATTCAGGCCATTCCCAAAGGGCTAAAAAAAAAACCTAAAAAGAATAATCCAGTATGGTGATGAAAAAAAGCAACAACAGCCTGCTTGACCGTTTAAACGAACCACAAATATTATTTACCATTTTGTACGTGGTTGCTATTGCTATTGGCATGATTTTTAACTTTGCAAAATACAAAGCTTTTCATGTTAATATATTTGATTACTGCGATATAACCGATTTTATTTTGTTTCCGTTCAGTGATTTTAAAATTATTTTATTCACCCTTGTTATCGCCATATTATGTCTGATTTTGTACTACGTAGATTTAAGGTTGCGCGATTATTTTCCGAACTTTTTTAAAAAAAGCTTTGTAAGCCAAGCGCAATACAAAACCATAAGTTTTTGCATTAGCATTTGCATGTTTGTGCTATTTATTTTTATTGTTTCGCAGAAATACAGTAAAAATTTTTACAATAATATAGAATTAGCTGAAGATTTAACAATTTATACCAAGACCGAAACGTTTAAAGGTAAATACATTGGCAAAACCAGCGATGTGTTGTTTATGTACCAAAACAGAGAGCTAAAAATTTTTCCAATAACCTCAAACATTACCTATTACGAAATAAATTAAAATCAGTCTAAATTAGTTGGTGTTAACCATTGTTTAAATTGAATAAGCAACTTATGTAGCAGATATTTAGTAAATTTACAAATCTTTAAAACTTAATTTAAATGTCAGATTTTATATACCAAGATCCATATCCGATTCATAAAGACGATACTGAATATCGCAAATTAACTTCGGATTATGTAAAAGTTGAAAAATTAGGTGACCGCGAAATCTTAACGGTAGACCCAAAAGGATTAGAACTTTTAGCAGAAGTTGCCATGAGTGATGTTTCTTTCATGTTACGTACTTCGCATTTAGAAAAACTTCGCGCTATTATTGACGATCCTGAAGCAACAGATAACGACCGATTTGTAGCTTACAATTTATTACAAAATGCAGCCGTAGCTGTAAAAGGTGAATTACCATCTTGTCAAGATACAGGAACAGCAATTGTTTTAGGTAAAAAAGGAGAAAACGTTTTTACTGGTGCAAACGATGCAGAAGCTTTATCTAAAGGAATTTACAATACCTACATAAATAAAAACTTGCGTTATTCTCAAATCGTTCCTATTTCTATGTTCGAAGAGAAAAACTCAGGTTCTAACTTACCAGCACAAATTGACCTTTATTCAACAGAAGGAAATTCGTACGAATTTTTATTCTTAGCTAAAGGTGGAGGTTCTGCTAACAAAACTTTTTTATACCAACAAACCAAATCGTTATTAAACGAAAAATCGTTAGAAGCATTTGTTAAAGCTAAAATTATGGATTTAGGTACAGCAGCTTGCCCGCCTTATCACTTAGCTTTAGTTATTGGTGGTACATCTGCAGAAGCAACTTTAGCAACCGTTAAAAAGGCATCAGCTGGTTATTACGACAACTTACCAACAACAGGAAACATGGCTGGACAAGCTTTTCGTGATTTAGCTTGGGAAGAACGTATTAAAAAAATCTGTCAAGAATCTGGCGTAGGTGCGCAGTTTGGTGGTAAATATTTAGTGCACGACGTTCGCGTAATTCGCTTACCACGTCACGCAGCATCTTGTCCGGTTGGTTTAGGTGTTTCTTGTTCTGCAGACAGAAATATTAAAGGTAAAATTACTGCCGAAGGTATTTTTGTTGAACAATTAGAAACTAATCCAGAACGCATGTTACCTGCAACAGCTCCGCATTTAGAAGAGCCGGTAACTATTGATTTGGATTTACCAATGAAAGAAATTTTAGCTGAACTTACTAAACATCCTATTAAAACACGTGTGATGTTAAACGGTACTGTTATTGTTGCTCGAGATACGGCGCATGCTAAAATTAAAGAAATGTTAGATAACGGGCAGCCAATGCCAGAATATTTTAAAAACCACCCGGTATATTACGCAGGGCCAGCTAAAACCCCAGAAGGAATGCCTTCAGGTTCATTTGGTCCAACAACAGCGGGCCGTATGGATGGTTATGTAGATCAGTTTCAGGCTGCAGGCGGTTCATTAGTTATGTTAGCAAAAGGAAACCGTTCTCAACAAGTTACAGATGCTTGTAAAAAACATGGCGGTTTTTACCTAGGTTCAATTGGTGGTCCTGCTGCAATTTTAGCAAAAGATAATATTTTAAATGTTGAAGTTGTTGATTTCCCTGAATTAGGCATGGAAGCGGTTCGTAAAATTACCGTTAAAAACTTCCCGGCATTTATTATTACAGATGATAAAGGAAACGATTTTTTCCAGAATCTATAAAATACAAGTAAACAAAAAGGCATCTAAATTAGATGCCTTTCTTTATTCTTCCTTTTTGTTATCAAATTTATTTTCTAATTCTGATGTTGTTTCATCCTGTATTTCTGTGTGTTGAATAATACCTTGATCTGGAGATGGCAAAACATCTTTATTGTTATATAACGCATCAAATTCAGGTGTATCAACTTGTTCTTCGCCCAATAAAAATCCGAAAGGAATTAACCCTTCTACATTATCAAAAATAATTTTGGTAATGGCTAATAAAGGAATAGCCAAAAACATTCCGGCAATGCCCCATAAACTTTCGGCTACAATCAATCCAAAAAATACTAAGAATGAGTTTAGCTGCACTTTAGATCCAATTACTTTAGGCGTAATAATATTACCATCAATCGAGTTAACAACAATAACCGAAACAATTACCCAAAGCGCATGAATAGGCGTTCCGGTTGCCAATGTTACTAACGAAGCCAATACCGTTGCAGAAAAAATACCGATATAAGGTATTAAATTTAAAATTCCGCACAAGGCAGCAAACAAAAACGCGTAATTAATACCAATTATGCTGAATGCAATAAACAACAACGTTGTAACACAAGTTATTTGAATAGATAGCCCAACCAAATACTGCTTTACAATACTTTTAATTTGAGAAGACACAAACTTAATGTTTGATTTATGCTGTGGTTTAAAACACCAAACCACAAACTTTAATAAATGCCTGCGATAAAGCAAAATAAAAAAGGTATATAAAAATACGAACGCTGAGGATGTTAAAATCGCAGTTAATGAAAAAACCAATTGACCAACTATTGATGTACTTTTTTTAAGGGTAGATTCGGCATTATTATTAATATAATGCAATTGTTGGTATTCATCAATCCCAAAATGCTCATAAATAAACACTTGCAAAGAATGAAACAAGTCAGTTATTTGATTTTTAAACCCAGGAATATCATTTTTAAACTGAATCATTTGCAAACCCAAAAAATACAAAACACCAACAACTATTAGAGCAAAAATAATTGGCGCAAGCAGTGAAGTAATTAGGCGTGGAATACGAACTTTATTTTCTAAAAAATTAGCTAATGGCAACAATAAGGTTGCAACCAAAAAACTTAAAAATAAAGGTACCCAAACAGCCTGACCAACAATACTGATGTAAAAAATAAAATACAAACTAACTAAAATACAAGTTAGCTTGACAAGAAAAGGTAAGGTTATAAATTCTGTTTTATTCATAATCACACGGATTCATGCTTAAATGTTCATTTCTGGTATTTCTCCTTCTACAAGTAAACGCGCTTCGGTGGCTTGTAGTATTTGTTCTACCGAAATACCCGGCGCACGTTCTATTAATCGCAATCCGTTTGGGGTAACATCCATTACAGCCAATTCGGTTACAATTTTTTTAACGCAGTTTACACCGGTTAAAGGTAAGGTACATTTTTTAAGAACTTTTGATTCGCCTTCTTTATTTACATGCATCATAGCAACAATAATGTTTTGAGCTGAAGCAACCAAATCCATAGCACCCCCCATGCCTTTAACCATTTTACCCGGAATTTTCCAATTTGCAATATCGCCGTTTTCAGAAACTTCCATTGCTCCTAAAATAGTTAAATCGATTTGTTGGGAACGAATCATTCCGAAACTTAAAGCCGAATCAAAAAAAGAAGCGCCAGGTAGGGTAGTAATGGTTTGTTTTCCGGCATTTATTACATCGGCATCCTCTTCTCCTTCAAAAGGAAACGGCCCCATGCCTAAAACGCCATTTTCACTCTGAAATTCGACATTCATATTTTGAGGTACGTAATTGGCAACTAAGGTTGGAATACCAATACCTAAGTTTACATAATAACCATCTTTAAGTTCTTGAGCTATTCGTTTTGCAATACCTATTTTATCTAAAGCCATATTTTACTTATTTACGCGTTCGTACCGTTACATTTTCTATACGTTTTTCGTAGTTTTCGCCCTGAAAAATACGTTTAACAAAAACCCCAGGAATGTGAATTTGATTGGGATCGAGCGTTCCTAACGGAACCAGTTCTTCAACCTCGGCAACCGTTATTTTAGCAGCGCCAGCCATACAAGCATTAAAATTACGTGCTGTACCTTTAAAAATTAAATTACCAGCTTCGTCGCCGCGCCATGCTTTTACAAAAGCAAAATCAGCCTGAAAGGCTTCTTCTAAAATATATTTTTTACCATTAAATTCGCGTACTTCTTTGCCTTCGGCAATTTCAGTTCCGTAACCTGCCGGCGTATAAAAAGCAGGAATTCCGTTTTGTGCCGCTCTACATTTTTCGGCTAAAGTTCCTTGCGGAGTTAATTCAACCTCCAATTCACCCGACAGCATTTGACGTTCAAACAATTTATTTTCACCCACGTACGAGGCAATCATTTTTTTTATTTGTCGGCCTTGTAGTAGCAAGCCCAAACCAAAATCATCAACGCCGGCGTTGTTAGAAATACAGGTTAATTGTTTTATGTTGCGATTAACCAATTCAGCAATGGCATTTTCTGGGATTCCGCTTAAGCCAAATCCGCCAACCATTAACGTCATGCCGTCTGTCACGCCTTCTAATGCTTCTGCTACATTATTAACCTTTTTAGTAATCATAATTTTAGTTTTAAAGTAAACTAAATATATAAAAAAAACACCTTTTAAAAAAGGTGTTTTACTTTATTAGAAATCAAATTCATTTGTTGAAGATGCAGGTACCACCGAAGTTGAATCGGAGGCGGTAACAACCGGTACCGAACAATCAATTTTGGTGCGTACAATTCTTGGTCTTTCAAATTCTCCTTTAGAAACATTTAAGGTTGGATCTGCATAACATTTTTGCATAAATAGCCCCCAAATTGGTAATGCCATGGTTGCTCCTTGTCCGTAAGTTGTTTTCTTAAAGTTTGCGGCTCTGTCATCATTACCAACCCAAATTCCGGTTGCTAAATTAGGAACCATACCAATAAACCATCCGTCAGAATTATTTTGTGATGTACCTGTTTTACCAGCAATTTTATTAGTAAACTTATAAGGTAAGCCGGTTACGCGTTTGTAAGCTGGGCCACCAGTTCCGTAACGTAATCTTGTACCGGTTCCAGATTCGGTAACACCTTCAAGCAATTTTAAAATAACATATGCTTTTTCTTCAGACATAACCTCGTTAATTTCTGGAGTATTACGGTAAATAACCACTCCATTTTTATCAACAATTCGGTCAATAATTCTTGGTTTAATATGCACCCCTTTATTGGCAAACGTACTAAATGCGCCAACCATTTCATTCACGGTAATATCAACCGCTCCTAAAGCAATAGCAGGTTGCGCCGGAATATCTGTTGTTACACCCAATTGGCGAGTTAAATCTATCACTTCATTAGGCCCAATCATATCCATTAACTTAGCAGAAACAGTATTGATTGAGTTTGCTAATGCATATTTGTAGGTCATCATTCCTTTGTGCGTGCGGCTTGCATTGGTTGGACTCCAAGCTTTTTCTATACCCCATTTTCCTTTTGGCATAGTAAATGGTGCATCTAAAATACTATCACAAGGCGAAAGTTCTTTTTGTTCAAAAGCTGCAGCATAAACAAACGGTTTAAAAACTGAACCTACCTGACGAGCACCTTGACCTACGTGATCGTACTGAAAATGCTTATAATCAATACCACCAACCCAAGCTTTTACATTACCCGTTGTTGGATCCATAGCCATTAATCCGGTTTGCAAAAAGTGCTTGTGATAACGAATAGAATCTAAAGGTGTCATAATGGTGTCTTTATAATTCTTCATTTTGGCTAAATCAAAATTACCGTCAGCAAAGTTTTTCTCCCAAGCAAAAACACGCATTGGAGTTTTAACTAAGAAAGATGCTCTAATTTTTTCTTCAGGAATGCCTTTCTGAGCCATTTGTTTCCATCGGTCAGAATTACGCATCGAGCGCTCCATAATTCGATCAACCTCAGCCTGAGTTACTTTATTAAACGGAGCCATTTTATTATTAGCTTGTTCTATAAAGAATTGCTCTTGCAAGTTAGATAAATGTTGTACAACAGCTTCTTCAGCGTATTGCTGCATTCTAGAATCTACAGTAGTATATATTTTTAATCCATCTCTATATATGTCATAATGCGTACCATCTGCTTTTTTATTGTTTTTTACCCACTGGCTAAGCTCTTCACGTAAATATTCTCTAAAATACGTAGCATTTCCTTCATTATGGCTTTCTACTCTAAAGTTTAAAGATAGCGGTTTTTGCTTTTCCGTTTCAGCCTGATCTTTTGTTAAATAACCGTTTTTAACCATTTGGTTTAAAACTACGTTACGACGTTCTAAAACCTTTTCAGGACGACGATTTGGATTAAAAAGCGCTGGGTTTTTTAACATTCCAACAAACATAGCAGCTTCATCAATAGAAATATCTTCAAGATTTTTTCCTAAATAAACTTGAGCTGCCGAACGAATTCCTACTGCATTATTAACAAAATCCGCACGATTTAAATACATTGCAATAATTTCTTGCTTGGTATATTGACGTTCTAATTTGGTAGCAATAATCCATTCTTTTACCTTTTGAGCAACACGTTTTATAATGTTTTTATCTCCTTCACCATGAAACAATAACTTAGCTAACTGCTGAGAAATTGTACTTGCACCACCGGATTGCCCTAAGGTTGAAACAGCACGTAGGGTTCCGCGCGCATCAATTCCTGAATGCGTGTAAAAACGTTCATCTTCGGTAGCAACTAAAGCATTAACCAAATGTGGTGGTAAATCGTCAAACTTAACGTTTACACGGTTTTCTAGGTAAAATTTACCAATTACTTTATTATCGTCCGAGTAAATTTCGGTCGCTTGGTTTGAATTCGGATTTTCTAACTGATCAAACGTTGGCATGGCACCAAAAACGCCCCAACTTGCCAACAAAAAGAATAAGAAAATCGCAGCAATACCTGCAAGAAAAACAAGCCAGAACTTGGCTACTAAACCTTTAAAAGATTTATCCTTGGTTTTTTTGGTATTTTTAGTCATTATTATCTATTTTTTCAATTCTAAAACCTACTTCGGTTATTCCTTTTAATTCTTGTACACCATTAACCTTGCCAAGTTCGCGAACGGCTTGAGAAATTTTAATTTTATGTAAGCCTTTTTCAGTAAAAGGAACCTGCTCTTTAAACCAAAGTTTACTTTCTTTTACGTCAGAAAAACCATTGCCTAATAATTCGCCATCTGGCGCTGCCATTAGGTATTGAACCGTATCTATAAGTGTTTTTTGACTTGGTAATTCTGTTTCAACAATTAAAAATAAATTATTGTACGGAAAATCTTTATTTACACGTAAATTAATAAAATAATTGTACGGCGTAAGCGTATCTAAAGCTTCGTATTCAAAAACAAACGGATTGTTGGCCTCCCATGTTCCGTTGGTTTGTTGGTATTGGTCGTAAACAAAGTGTTTATCGCACGATGCGAAACAAAACACGAACAATACCGCAAAAATAAATGAGAAAGTTTTATTCTTTAGCATCATTATTTGGCTTTTGCGAATTAGGATTTTCTTTTTTAGTTCGGTTAAAGTTTTTACGTCTGTTATTATTTTTAGGCTTTGCAGCTGCAGGCTGTCCTTCAGTTTGCCCAGCAGTATTTTCAGCTTTTGGCTCTTGCTTTACAACAGGTTGTTTGTTGGGCTGCTTTGGTTTTTCAGTACGCGCAGGTTTATCCGCTCTTTCTGGTTTTGGGCCACGCTCTGTTTTATTGTTGGAACGAGCAGGTCTGTATTTATCCGTACGTTCACGATCGTTAGCTGGTTTTGCAGCATCTTTTTCAGATGGACGTTTTTTACGAGAAGAAGGTTTTCCTTTCTTTTTAGGCTGATCAAAACGCGTAATTGCATCTTGTCCAACTGCATTTTCAAACAAATCTACAGGAGCAACAATATTATCGTCTGCATAATCTTCGATGGATGCAATAACCTTATCCGCTTTATTTATTTGAATGATTTCATTTACCTGATCTACAGATAAAACGTACCATTGTGCCGAATTGGATATGTACGAAAACCACATTAAATGTTTAAAAATATCTATTTTTTGACAAACAGCTTCGCCTTTTTCGGTATACAATTTGGTTTCCATTGGCGGAAAATCTTGAAGTGCATCCAAGTATGTATCTAATTCGTAATTTAAACAGCATTTTAATTTACCACATTGTCCCGCCAACTTTTGAGGATTTAACGACAATTGTTGGTAACGTGCTGCCGCAGTATTTACCGATCTAAAATCGGTTAACCACGTAGAACAACATAATTCTCTACCACAAGATCCGATACCGCCTAAACGAGCAGCTTCTTGACGAAATCCAACTTGTTTCATTTCGATACGAATACTGAATTCGCGAGCAAAATCTTTAATTAATTGTCTAAAATCTACACGATCGTTTGCGGTGTAATAAAATGTTGCTTTAGATCCGTCGCCTTGAAATTCGATATCCGAAATTTTCATTTCCAGCTGCAAGTTAATTGCAAGTTCACGGGCACGCACCTTCATTGGTTCTTCGCGGTCGCGAACTTCTTGCCAAATATCAATATCTTTTTGAGTTGCTTTGCGGTATATTTTTAAAACTTCGCCATCAGGATTAACACCTTTTTTCTTCATTTGTACTTTAACCAATTCTCCGGTTAAAGTTACAATTCCGATATCGTGTCCAGAAGTTATTTCGGTTGCAACAATATCGCCAATTGCTAAAGATAAATTTTCGTGGTTGCGGTAAAAATCTTTTCTACCGTTTTTAAAACGTACCTCAACACAATTAAAGGTTGCTTGTCCGTTTGGAGTTGACATATTCGATAACCAATCGAATACCGTTAACTTGTTGCAACTATCAGTTCCACAAGTTCCATTATTTTTACAGCCACGCGGAGTTCCGTCAGAACTCTTTGTAGCACAACTAGTACATGCCATAAGAAAGTATATATAGATCGAGGTAATTTCCTCTACGATTCAAAAAAAATTTTATCTGTAAAGATATTATTTTTTAAAATAGTATTGTCAAAATATTTGATAAAGCCTTTAATTAAATTCTTAAATTTTATTTAAAGTACTCATTTTATAGCAAAAACAAAAAAGGCAACGATTAAATCGTTGCCTTTTTTAATGCTTTATAAGTAAATGTTTTACCAGATTTTCACTCGGTTTTCTGGTGCTACGTATAATTTGTCTGTATCAGTAATATCAAACGCTTCATACCAAACGTCCACGTTTTGTAACGGAACATAAGCACGGTACATACCTGGAGAGTGCGGATCTGTTTTAACTTGGTTTTTAATTGCTTCATCTCTTGCTTTTGTTCTCCAAATAGTAGCCCAAGAAATAAAGAAGCGTTGTTCTGGCGTAAAGCCATCAATTAAACCAGGATTTCCGTTTTCTTTCAAGAAAATTTGTAATCCGTCGTAAGCAGCATTAACTCCACCTAAATCTCCAATATTTTCACCTAAAGTAAATTTACCATCAACAAAAATACCTGGTAATGGTTCTAATTGAGAATATTGATTAGCTAAATCGCCCCCTAATTGTGTAAATTGTTTTAAATCGTTTTCTGTCCACCAGTTTTCTAAGTTACCATGTGAGTTGTAACGAGAACCTGAATCATCAAATCCGTGAGAAATTTCGTGACCAATAACAGCTCCAATTCCACCGTAGTTTACAGCTTCATCTGCTTTATAATCGTAAAACGGAGGTTGTAAAATAGCTGCAGGGAAAACAATTTCGTTGTACGATGGGTTAAAATATGCATTTACCGTTTGTGGTGACATGCCCCAACGTGTTTTATCAACCGGTTTACCGTAATCGTTAATCATTTCTGTAAATCTCCATTCAGAAATGTTATTCATATTATCATAATATGTTCCGCCATTTTCTGGTTTTGCAACAGTTAATTTAGAATAATCTTTCCACTGGTCAGGATAACCAATTTTTACATTAAACTTGTTTAATTTTTCTATTGCACCTTGGCGTGTTGCTGGCGTCATCCAAGGTAAGTTGTTGATACGATTTTCAAAAGCTAACATAACGTGCGCAATCATATCTTTCGCTTTTTCCTTAGCTTCTGCCGGGAATTTTTCTTGTACGTAAAGCTTACCTAAAGCTTCACCTACAGTTCCGTTAACAACCATTAACGCTCTTTCTTCGTCAGGACGTTGCGCTACAGCACCTTGTAATGTTTTGCTATAAAAATCGAAGTTTGCATCATCAATTTCAGTAGTTAAAACGCCAGAAGATTTGTTAATTAATGTCCAACGCATATATGCCTTAATTTCATCGATAGATGATTTTTTGAAAACCTGATCTAAAGATTTCATGTATTTTGGCATAGAAACAACCACCTGATCTACGTTTGTTAGTCCGGTCGCTGCAATATATTCTGTCCAATTTACAGATGGAGTTAATTTTTGTAATTCAACCACCGTCATTGGATTATATGTATTTCTACGATCACGACGTTCTACACGGTCTAAACGTGATTCAGCCATTTTAGTTTCAATCGCTAAAACTTGTTTAGCTTGCTTGTCTGCTTCTGCTTTTGGAATGTTTAAAAATTGTAACATTCTAGAAACGTGTGCAACATATTTTTCGCGTTTTTCTTTCGAATCTGAATCTTGTGCCACGTAATAATCACGATCAGGTAAACCTAAACTTCCTGGACCGATTGTAACTACGTTTTTGTTAGAATCTTTTGCATCTGGACCTACGTAAATACCATAAAACCCTAATCCACCTGTTTTAACTGAGCTGCGAATTAATGCATTAACATCTTTTACGTTTTTAATTTTGTTGATTTGAGCCAATTGCGATTCAATTGGAGCAATACCTGCAGCATTACGTGCATCAAAATCTAAAAATGTTAAGTACATAGCTACCGCTTTTGCTTCGTCCGAATTCGGATCTAAATCACCGTTAGCAACAGCAGCTTTTAAAATATTTAAAGCATCAATATCTGTATTTTGGCGTAATTCATCAAAACTTCCCCAACGCGAACGATCAGCAGGAATTTCAGTATTATCTACCCAAGTTCCGTTTACGTATCTAAAAAAATCGTCACCTGGCTTAACGCTGGTATCCATAAAATTTAAGTTAATGCCGCGTCCTTCTTTAGCTTGCGCCGGTTGCTCTACCACCTGAGCAGGGGCATCTGCAGTAGCTTTTTTAGAAGAATTACAGCTTACCATGGCTAAAATTGCCGCTGATAATACAAATAATTTTTTATTCATAGCTTATGTTAAATTGAAATTAGTTTTAACAAATATAACCAAGTAAAAATATTTTTATCAAAATTTAACAAAGTAATTCGCTACAATAACATCATTTAAATAAGTTTTAACCTGATTTTCAATTCCGTTTTGTATTTTTGTAGCTAATAATAATTAAAAATGATCGAGTTACTTAAAAGATACAGGTTGTTTTTTTTAGTGATGTTTGTTTTATCAGCTATTATTTTAGCTTTATTTTACAACGCACTAAGCCCTAAAAAGCAGCTCCCAATTTATACGCCTAGCATGGTTAACCCAGAAATGGTAGATTCTACCATACAGCACATAGCAAATAAAAAAATGCATCAAATTGCTGATTTTGAGTTTACCAACCAAAACGGAGAACTTGTTACCAATGCCGATTATGACAACACTATATATATAGCTGATTTCTTTTTTACCACTTGTCAAACCATTTGTCCGATTATGACCGATAATATGACATGGGTACAACAGCAAATTGCCGATATGGACGATGTTAAAATTTTATCGCACAGTGTAACACCAGAAATTGATACGCCAGAAGTTTTAAAAGCTTATGCCCTTGAAAAAGGAGTGGATGACAAAAAGTGGAATATGGTTACCGGTAAAAAAGAAGATATTTACTATATTGCCAGAAAATCGTACTTAGCAGTTAAAACCGGTGATCCAAGCGAATTATATGATATGGTTCATACCGAAAACTTTGTTTTAGTTGATAAGAAAAAACGGGTTCGCGGTTTTTACGACGGAACAAGCATGGACGATATGCACCGTTTGATACAGGATATAAAAATTTTGAAAGAAAGAAATTAATTTAGAAATGTAAGTTTCTAAATTTTTTTACCATAAACGATAGCTTAAATTTAATCTAAATAAAAATGAAAACGCTTGATACATTATCAGTTAATCAAAAGGGAATCATTTCAGATTTTGATGATAAAATAATTCCATTAAAGTTAATTGAAATGGGATGCTTTCCGGGCAGCGAAGTTACTATTATTAAAAAATCAATTTTAGGATGCCCTATTTACTTAAAAATAAACGACACCTATTTAAGTATTAGAAAAGAATTAGCAATAAACATTTCTGTTGAAACCAAATAATATAATGAGTAGTACAATTAAAGTAGCTTTAGTTGGGAATCCGAACGTAGGTAAAACATCTATTTTTAACTTATTAACCGGATTAAAGCAAAAAGTAGGTAATTACCCAGGAATTACAGTTGAAAAGAAAATTGGTCAAACCGTTATTGACGAACAAACCAAAGCACAAATTATTGACCTTCCCGGTACTTATTCCATCAACCCAACATCGGTTGACGAGGAAATGGCGCTAAATATTTTATTAAACAAATCTAACCCAGACAGACCCGATGTTGTTTTATTAGTTGCAGAAGTAGATAATTTAAAACGTAACTTACTTTTATATACCCAAATTAAAGATTTAGGTTTCCCTACCATTATTGCCATTAATATGGCTGATAGAATGCAGGCAAACGGAATTTTTATTGATGTACGCGTTAGAAAAAAATTTAGATACTAAAGTTGTTTTATTTTCTGCAAAAGCCAATAACGGCATTGCCGAAGTAAAGCAAGCGATTAAAAATTACCAAAACCTTTCTACCGAACCGATTTTTAATTTTAGCAGCTTACCTACACAAAATTTATTTTGTAAAAATTATCAGGATTGGTTGGTTATTACGCAAAACAACACCAATACTGCAGAACAAGATCGAGAAATTAAAAAAATTCAACATTTTGAAACAGTTAAGCGCTATCAGTTAATTGCCGAAGCGTTAAAAGGAGCTTATATTAAAGATACTAGCAAAGCAACCGGTTTACGATTTAAGTTGGATGCCATTTTAACTCACAAATTCTGGGGCTACGTTATATTTTTCGCTATCATGTTATTGGTATTCCAATCTATTTTTGAATGGGCAGCCGTACCAATGGATTGGATTGATGGCGGATTTGCAGCTTTAAACGATTGGTTAAAAGATGTTTTACCTGCTGGTAAACTTACCGATTTAATAACCGACGGATTAATTGCCGGTATTAATGGGGTAGTAGTTTTTATACCGCAAATTGCCATTTTATTCATGTTCATTTCTATTTTAGAAGAATCAGGATACATGAGCCGCGTGGTATTTTTAATGGACCGTTTGATGCGCCCATTCGGGTTAAACGGAAAATCAATTGTACCATTAATTTCAGGAACTGCTTGTGCTATTCCAGCAATTATGTCAGCCCGTAATATTGAAGATAGCAAAGAGCGATTAATTACCATGTTAATTACTCCGTTTACAACCTGTTCGGCACGTATTCCGGTTTATGTAATTATTATTTCAATCGTAATTCCAGATACCAATGCTTTCGGGTTTATTTCTTGGCAAGCAATTACCATGATTTTACTATATATTTTAGGTTTTTTAGCGGCTATATTATCAGGTTGGATTTTAAGTAAAGTAATTAAAACCAAGCATAAAAGTTATTTTATTGCCGAAATGCCAGAATACAGAAAACCAACTGTTAAAAATATTTTTTACAATGTAGTAGATAAAACAAAAGCGTTTGTTTTTGGAGCAGGTAGAATTATTGTTCCATTATCAATATTATTGTGGTTTTTAGGAACGCACGGAACCTCAACTTTTGATAATGCCGAACAAATTATTACCGAACAATATCAGGCTGCACAAATAGAAGAAGATGAATTGCAAGATAAAATTGCAGCATTTCAGCTAGAAAATTCATACATGGGCCATTTAGGTAAAATTATAGAGCCTGTGGTTGCACCTTTAGGATATGATTGGAAGATTGGAATTGCCGTTATCACTTCATTCTCAGCTCGCGAAGTTTTTGTAGGAACCTTAGCAACCATTTACAACATTGGTAGCCACGGAGAAGATGAAGATTTTACCTTGATTAAAGATGTAATGATGAATGAAAAACGCCCAGATGGCACACCGGTATTTACAGTAGCTACAGGAGTTTCATTACTATTATTTTATTCTTTTGCTATGCAATGTATGTCAACCATTGCAATTACCCGACGCGAAACCAATTCTATAAAATGGACCGCTTACCAAGCTATTGGTATGACAGCTTTTGCTTATATCGTAGCATTTATAGCTTATCAACTTTTAAAATAATGTAGTATGGATACACAAACTATTTTAACGTACATAATTGTTGGCGTAACGGTTGTGTATATTATTTACAAATACTTTTTTAAAAAAAAAAAAACGACAACAATTGTGGTACAAACTGCGGTTGTAGTTAACAAATAAAGCCTTCAATTTTAAAAATTGAAGGCTTATTTTTAAAACAATTTCCGTTGTTTAACTTTCAAAATAGCACAACAAAAAAACAGTCCTTTAATTTTGATATTTATCAGAAAATATTAATTAATTAATGTTAAATTTGTTGTATAATAGTAAGATTAAAAATGATGAAAAAAAATTTAGGTTTTATAGTTTTAGTATTATTCATCGTTAGCTGTAATAATGAACCTACAACAAAAATAGTTGGCCAAGTTACGGGCATTCCGGACGGAGCATACGTTTATCTTAAAGAAAGCGTTCCGAGCACCATGCAATTGGTTTCTATAGATTCGAGTATTATAAAAAATGGCAAATTTACTTTGGCATTAAATCCTGACGAAATAACTGAAAACTACCTACAATTTGGTGATCATAAAAAACTAATTTCTTTTATTACAGAAGCCGGGGTTATTGAAGTAAATTTTGACAGCCAAAATTTTCATAACAACCAAATTAGCGGTACATATAACAACAACAAACACCAAGAATATACAAACAAAGCCAACGCGTATATTGATGATATTAAATTGTTTGAGCGCGAAAATCATCAAAAATTAATTGATGCGCAAAAACAAGGTAACTTAGATTTGTTGCAAAACTTAAACACAAAAAATCAGAAACTGCACGAAGCATACAACAACTTTAATAAAGAATTTGTTGCAACTAATAAAACAGCTTATGTTTCTTTAGTTTTACTAGAAAAACTTACCAAACAAGGCGTTTATACGTTTCCAGAAGCTAAAGCTATTTTTAATGATTTTTCTGCAGATTTAAAAAATGCAACCTTGGGTAAACGTTTGGCAGATTTTTACAACCCAGAAAATGCTTTGGCAGACACAAGCATTGGTGCAACCTTTCCTGATTTTATAGCCAATTCACCAACCGACGAAAGCTTATCTATTTATAAAAACTTAGGCAAAGTTACCATTGTAGATTTTTGGGCTTCATGGTGCCCGCCTTGCCGAGTAGAAAACCCAAACTTGGTTAAGTTGTATAAAGATTATAAAGACAGCGGATTACAAATTATTGGCGTTTCGTTAGATAAAAATAAAGATAGCTGGGAAAAAGCTATTAAAAAAGATAAGTTAACTTGGCCACAAATATCTAACCTAAAACAATGGGACGATCCGATAGTTAAAAAATTGGGCATTAAAGAAATTCCTGCAACGTTTTTAATCGATGCAAACGGAAAGATTATTGCGAAAGATTTAAAAACAGATGAGCTACGCAAAAAAATTGCTGAGCTATTGTAAATAAAAAAAGTCAAACCTAGGTTTGACTTTTTGTTTATTATTTTGATTCAGATTTATCTTCGTCTTTTTTAGAATCTGCTTTTGCTCCTTCTTCTTTCGTAGCATTTTTAAATTCTTTAATCCCGTTTCCAAGGCCTTTCATTAATTCTGGAATTTTTTTACCTCCAAAAAGTAATAAAACTACAGCAATTATTAAAATAATTTCAGTTGCTCCAAACTTACCCATAACTTATATTTTAAACTTTAATAAACAAATTTTGTGCAACAAAAATAAATATAAAAATTGAGTAAAGCATATTATTTTAAAAATAATTCACATTTAACATACTAATTTGTACGCATTTATTATAAATTTAGTAATGCAAAAACAAAAGGAATAACAAAATTAAATACTTATATTTGTAAATAAATTAAAATGACAAAGAAACTTAAAAAAGCAACCCGATATAAAAAAGCTTTTATAGAGAAATTTAGAATCATTTTATTAAATGAAGATTCGTTTGAGGAAGTTTTATCCATGCGCTTAAGCTTGCTAAATGTATTTGTCCTTTTATCTTTTTCCTCATTAATATTAATGTCCTTTACAGCCGCATTAATAGTTTTCACCCCCATTCGCGAATATATTCCAGGATATTCATCTGGCGATTTAAGAGCTAAATCGGTTGATTTAGCAACCAAGGCCGATTCGTTAGAACAAGTTATTAATTACAACAACGCTTATATTAATTCTATCAGAAAAGTATTAAGCGGCGATTTAGAATACGCAAAAATCAACATCGATTCAATCATCAAAGCCGAAAGCGAAAACTTACCTGACTTAAAGTTAGAAACAACCGAAGCCGAATTGAATTTAAGAGAAGAATTGAAGGAAAAAACAGAATCGAAATAACCCATTCCATGAAAGCATTTTTAGCCAAGCTTTTTGCCAGCTATATTCATCGTAAAGAAAATAAATGGATAACCAATCCTATTGAAACCCAAAACAACGTTTTCAAATCATTACTAAAACAAGCTCAAAATACGGAGTTTGGTACCGATCATGATTTTAAAAACATACAAACCATTGCAGATTTTCAAGCTAAAGTTCCTGTTCGTGATTACGAAGCTTTACGTCTGTACATAGATAAAATGGTAGCCGGTCAGCCCAACATTTTATGGCCAAACAAACCTTTGTATTTAGCCAAAACATCGGGTACAACATCGGGAGCAAAATACATTCCATTAACTAAAGAATCGATGCCGTATCATATTGATGCAGCACGAAATGCTTTATTGGCTTATATTCATGAAACCGGAAAGTCAGATTTTGTTTCTGGAAAAATGATTTTTTTACAAGGCAGCCCAATTTTAGATGAAAAAAACGGCATAAAATTAGGTCGTTTATCAGGCATTGTTGCGCATTTTGTTCCTGATTATTTGCAAAAAAACCGCATGCCTAGTTGGGATATCAATTGCATTGAAGATTGGGAAACAAAAGTTGATGCGATTGTAAACGAAACTTTACCGTTAAACATGACGTTAATTTCGGGTATTCCGTCTTGGGTACAAATGTATTTTGAAAAGTTAATTGAAAAGGCAAACAAACCTGTTGGGCAAATTTTTAAAAACTTTAATCTTTTTGTTTACGGTGGGGTAAACTACGAACCTTATCGCCAAAAGTTTGAAGGTTTAATTGGTCGCAAGGTTGATGCTATTGAACTTTACCCAGCATCAGAAGGATTTTTTGCCTACCAAAATTCGCAAAAAGATAACGGCATGTTACTATTGTTAAATGCAGGCATATTTTATGAATTTATAAAAGCAGACGAATTTTTTACTGAAAACCCAACTCGTTATACAATTGCAAATGTTGAACTTGGAGTAAATTATGCCATAATTATCAGTACAAATGCCGGTTTATGGGCCTACAATATTGGTGATACGGTTGAATTTACCTCATTACATCCGTTTAAAATTAGGGTTACGGGGCGCATCAAACATTTTATATCTGCCTTTGGCGAACATGTTATTGCTAAAGAAGTTGAAACCGCGCTGCAATTGGTTGTAAACAAACATCGGGCGCAAATAACTGAATTTACGGTTGCACCACAAATTACACCATACGAAGGATTACCATACCACGAATGGCTGATTGAATTTGAAAAAGAACCCGAAAACTTACAGGCTTTTTCTGAAGATTTAGACAATGAAATGCGCAAACAAAACGTTTACTACGATGATTTAATAGCAGGAAACGTATTACGCAAACTTGTTATTCAAAAAATAGAAAAAAACGGATTTCAAGAATATATGAAATCACAAGGAAAATTAGGTGGGCAAAATAAATTGCCAAGGTTAGCTAATGATCGTAAAATTGCTGATTTTTTTGTATCAAAATAAATTAACAATTCACATTAATTACAAGCCAACGCCTTAAATATTTAGTAAACATTTTAATCTTATGCAATAAAGATTATATTTGTAAAAGCACAAGAATTATGAAAGAAATCAAGAATATTTCGCGCTCAAGAGCGCAAGAGTCTTCAGCAGCTATTGAAAGACTGTACATTACTATGCGCCATTTATTTAACCGTGGTTTTTATAAACCCATGGGAGTATCTGGCGAAACCTTACGTGAAGCTTTATTGTCTTTACGTCCAGAAATTTACGGTTCTATTGCCGACGAAAAGGTTGAGCTTAATGGCTTATTATATGTTATTGAACGCTTACCTATTGGAATAGAAGAATGTAGATATATTAACTTAACTTCTGACGAAGGTTATTCGCGTTCGCACTTTAAAGCAATTGTTCCGCCTAAACGTAGAAGAAATTGTTACCGTATTGATGATGAACAAATGAATATTGAAATCACGCGCGGTCGTTCTGATATTTATGACATTTTAACGCATCTTACATTCATTTTCATCGAATCTCATAAAATAATGAATCGTGTTTTATTAGATGAAGGTAAAGTTTCTCGGGATTGGTTAAAATTAGAGCAAGCTGCCTTATTAGATAGAAAATTAACACAAACCGAACGCGAAATTGCAATTTCTCATGCATCTAATATTTTAGGTCGCAGCTTTGCCGAAATTTTAGATATTTATAACGGATTTGCAACTACCGAAGCTCCTGATCGTTTTTTACATATTATTTACTGGTTAGGTAAATTAGCTATTGAAGAAACGCTTGATAACGACAAACGTACCATTACATTTAGTCCTATTTTAAGAGAACGCTTAGGCCATCATATTTATGGCGAAATTTGGGCAAATAATATTAAAGAAACCTTAGCATCAAACGGTTTATTGCATCGTCCAATTCATATTATTAGTGCGAATATGCACAGCGTTATGAATTCGCTTTTCTCAACTTATTTGTTAAAAAATCAGTTTAAAAACCAAAACGAATTCATTATTTTTGAAGAACTAAGTAAGTCCGAAAATAAAGAATTACGAAACATAGTAACCGAATTTGCGTTGCAACACGGTATGATTTCGCTACCCGATCATTCTGGTACAAACATTGACGTTCAGATTTTTGATACTGCAAAAATTGATTGGAAGCAATCATCGTTCCCAACGGCAAAAATTAATGGTGAAGCACCAGTAATTGTTGTTATGGATTATGCCTTTGGCGAACAAGCTTTTGAAACTATTGATGAGTTATTAAAGCCTTATAAGTTAAGTGAAGATGAAGATGCAGATAAAGTTTACTTAAATGTTGAATCGGTTTCTATTATGGGGAAAGCTGGTATTTTAGTTGGTGGCAAAGGTGATATTATGATTCCATCTGCACATATTAACGAAGGTACAGCAGATAATTATCCATTTACTAATGAACTTTCGGCAGAAATGTTTGAAGGCAATGATATTCCTGTTTTTGCTGGACCAATGGTAACCGTTTTAGGAACTTCATTACAAAATAAAGATCTTTTAAAGTTCTTCCATGATTCAACATGGGGCGTAATTGGTTTAGAAATGGAAGGTGCTTATTATCAAAAAGCAATTCAATCGGCTTCAAAAATTAGAAAATCAATTAATCCAAATGTAAAAGTACGCTATGCATATTATGCATCAGATAATCCGCTTGAAACCGGTAGTACATTAGCATCTGGTGGTTTAGGTACAACCGGTGTTAAGCCTACGTATTTAATTACAATAAAAATTTTAGAACAAATATTTAACGTTAAGTAAACTTCATGGAGCAGCAAAATGCTAACGATCAAGAAATTGATTTAGGCCAATTATTTGATAAAATTAAATCTGGGTTTGAATATCTGGGTGATCGCTTATTCGACTTAATTCTTTTCATCAAAAAGAACTTTATAATTCTTATTGCTTTATTAGCTATTGGTTTTGGTGTAGGTTCTTTTATAACCAAAAGCACTCGAGTTTACGAACAAAAAATAATTGTTTCTCCAAATTTTGGAAGCACTGAATATGTTTATGAACAAATTGCTTTAATCAACTCAAAAGTTAAAGCAAATGATTCTATATTTTTTAAAGTAATTGGAATTGAAAATTTTGCTGACATACAAAATATTACTATTACTCCAATTGTTGAAGTTTATCAATTTATTGATCAAAAACCTACCAACTTTGAAATGCTGAAATTATTAGCTCAAGGTGCAAAAGGTGATAAAATTGATGAAGTTTTAAACAACGAAACAACTAGTAAAAATTATACCAATCATTTAATTCATTTTACATCAAAAAAAATAATTTCTAGAAAAGAAGTTGTTGAACCGTTATTAAATTACTTGAATAGCTCTAGATATTACATCGAGCTAATGAATTTAACGCAACTAAATATTGATAAGCAAATTACTGCTAACGATAGTATTTTAACTCAAGTAGATCGTATCATCAAACAATTTGCTAGTCATTCGTCTAACATAAATAAAGATAATCTTGTTTATTATAATGACAACAATCAGGTAAACGAAATTATTAAACAAAAAAGTGCTATTGTTAACAAACTAGCAGAATTACAAATTCAGAAATTTAATTCTGATGTAATTGTTAAAGAAGTAAGTACCGTACCTAACGCTCTTGTTATTAATACTAATTTTCAAAATTTAAAATTTATTTTACCCATAGCGTTTGTTTCGATTTTCATTATCATCAAATTATTTTTGATTTTTTATAGAAATCAAATGCTTAAAAGAAATCAGTTATAATGAAAAACATTTTAGTTACTGGTGGTGCCGGCTTTATTGGCGCAAACTTTGTTGAACATTTTGTTACCAATCATCCTGAATACAAAGTCATAAATCTTGACTTACTTACTTATGCAGGTGATATAAATAATCTGAAAGAAGTTGAAAAAGCACCAAATTATGAATTTATTCACGGTGACATATGTGACAAACATTTTATAGATAATCTTTTTAAAACCTATCAATTTTCTGACGTAATTCATTTTGCTGCAGAAAGTCATGTAGATAACTCAATTACAGGCCCAGAAGCTTTTGTTAAAACAAACGTTTTAGGAACTTTTAATTTATTAGATGCTGCTCGTAATTTGTGGATGGAAAAACCCAACCAATATAAAGAAGCGTTTAAAAATTCTCGTTTCCATCATATTTCTACTGATGAGGTTTACGGAACTTTAGGTGAAACAGGTTTGTTTTTAGAAACAACCCCATACGCACCAAACAGCCCTTATTCAGCATCAAAAGCAGCATCAGACATGTTAGTTCGTAGTTATTTTCATACATATGGTATGAACGTTGTAACCACAAATTGCTCCAACAACTACGGACCAAAACAACATGACGAAAAATTAATTCCTACCATTATTCGCAAATGCCTTGCTGGCGAAAACATTCCAATTTATGGAGATGGCAAAAATGTTAGAGATTGGTTGTACGTGCTAGATCATTGCAAAGGCATAGAACTTGTTTTCTATAAAGGTAAAGCTGGAGAAACCTATAATATTGGAGGTAGAAACGAACGTAATAACTTACAAATTGTACATACAATTTGCGAATTATTAAATGAAATAGAACCGAAAAAAAACGGTACCTATCAAGAGCAAATAACTTTTGTTACCGACCGTCCGGGGCACGATTTACGTTATGCAATTGATGCAACAAAGCTGGAAACCGAATTAGGGTGGAAAGCTGATGAAAACTTTGAAACCGGAATTAAAAAAACCATTGCTTGGTACCTAAAAAAGTATAAAAACTAATGAAAGGAATTATTTTAGCCGGTGGCTCAGGAACCCGATTGCATCCCTTAACATTAGCCGTTAGTAAGCAGTTAATGCCAATTTATAACAAACCCATGATTTACTACCCGCTTTCAACTTTAATGTGGGCAGGGATCAACGAAATATTAATCATTTCAACACCGCACGATTTACCGCTGTTTCAAAAACTTTTAGGAAATGGAACAAGTTTAGGTTGTAAATTTGAATATGCAGTACAAGCAAAACCAAATGGGTTAGCCGAAGCTTTTATTATTGGAAAAGATTTTATTGGATCTGATAAAGTAGCACTTATTTTAGGAGATAATATTTTTTACGGAACCGGATTAGCCGATTTATTAAAAGCGAACAACAACCCGAATGGCGGAATTATTTATGCCTATCACGTGCATGATCCAGAACGTTACGGTGTAGTTGAATTTGATGCCAACGGTAAAGCCATTTCTATTGAAGAAAAACCGAAGCAACCTAAATCAAATTATGCCGTTCCAGGAATTTATTTTTACGACAATGAAGTAGTAAAAATCGCTTCAGAAATTCAACCTTCGCAACGAGGTGAATTAGAAATTACCGACGTAAACCGTGTGTATTTGGAGAATGGAAAATTACAAGTTTCAATTCTAGACCGTGGTACAGCTTGGCTAGATACCGGAACTTTTCAATCTCTTAATCAAGCCAGCCAATTTGTTCAGGTTGTAGAAGAACGTCAAGGATTATTAATTGGTGCTATTGAAGAAGCTGCCTACAAAATGGGCTTCATCAACAAAGAACAATATATAAAGTTAGCCGAACCTTTAGTTAAAGGCGGATACGGCCAACAACTTTTAAATGTATTAAATTAAATGAACTTTACAGAAACTCATCTTAAAGGATGTTATATCATAGAACCTCGTGTATTTAAAGATGTACGAGGCTATTTTTTTGAAAGTTATAATGAAAAGGTTTTTAACGAAGGGGTTAATGTCAAAGTAAACTTTGTGCAAGACAATCAATCGTTTTCAAGCAAAGGTGTTTTACGCGGTTTACATTACCAAACAGGTGCACATGCACAAGCAAAACTTGTACGAGTTTTATCAGGATCTGTTTTAGACGTTGCCGTAGATATAAGACCAGAATCTGAAACATACGGTCAATATGTAGCTGTAGAATTGACTGCTGAGAATCAGAAGCAATTATTTATTCCGCGTGGTTTTGCTCACGGCTTTGTAGTACTATCTGAAACAGCATCATTTTTTTATAAATGTGATAATTTTTACAACAAAGAATCCGAAGGCGGAATTATTTACAATTGCCCAGAAATTGGAGTTGATTGGCAATTACCAGTAACCGATTTTCTAGTTTCTGAAAAAGATGCCATTTTACCCAATCTATCAAAAGCAAAAAAAATATGGTAGTTTTAGTTACCGGTGCTAACGGACAATTGGGGCAATCTATTCAAAAAATAGCATCAACTTATACAAACATTCAATTTGTGTTTTGTAATTCACAACAGCTTGATATTACAGACCTAGCCAATTGCCAAACTATTTTTAAACAATATAAACCGGATTATTGCATTAATACCGCTGCATACACAGCAGTTGATAAAGCTGAGACAGAAACCGCGCAAGCATTTGAGGTAAATGTTACTGGCTCGGCCAATTTAGCTAACGTTAGTAAAGAATTTAATACGGTATTACTACATGTTTCTACCGATTTTGTTTTTGACGGAACAAAAACTAAACCGTATAAAGAAACAGATAAACCTAACCCAACCAGCGTTTATGGTCAAACCAAGTTAGAAGGGGAGCAAGCCATAAAAAATACTTGGGAGAAAAGTTATATTGTTAGAACCTCATGGGTTTTTTCGGAGTTTGGAAACAACTTTTTAAAAACTATGATCCGATTAGGTTCAGATCGTGATGAAATAAACGTTGTAAACGATCAAACCGGTATTCCAACCTACGCACCAGATTTAGCTTATGCCTTATTGCGCATTTGCGAAGAAGATGCAAAAGCCGCAACCAATTTGTACGGTATTTACAACTTTAGTAATTCCGAATCATGTACTTGGTTTGAGTTTGCTCAGGCTATTTTCAATACCAATCAAATACAATGTAAAGTAAATCCGATTCCTACATCAGCTTATCCAACAGCTGCAAAAAGGCCATCGTACAGCGTTTTAGATACAACTAAAATTCAAGAAACTTTTTCGCTTCAAATTCCATCTTGGAAAAATCATATCAAACTAATATAAAAATCTGCACTAATCCCGCAGATTTTTTTTATATCTATACAAGCAATTAAAAAACAGCACTTTCGTTTGCATTATAAACCATTTTATATGAATAACAAGAAAGAAATTGTGCTGGATATGATAGAACAGCATATTCCGTACTTACTACAAAGAGCGCGTTATTTATTACCCAATATTGAAGATGCTGAAGATGTGGTTCAGGATGTTTTTTTAGCTGCTTACGAAGGCATTGATAAGTACAAAGGCGATGGGCAGGTTAAAACTTGGCTTTCTAGCATCTTAAATTATAAAGTTGCCGATTATTACAGAAAAAAATACAAACAACCCGGAAAAATAAGCTTGAATTCGTATTTTGACGAAGATGGACAATGGAAAACCAATGAATTTTTAAAAACATGGGATGAAATAGATACGGGGTATTTTAACGATCCGGCTTTTAAAAATGCGTTTGAACATTGTATTGAAAATTTGCCCGAAAAATGGAGCGTTCCGGTTAAGTTGTATTATTTAGAAGAAAAGAAATCGGACTTTGTTAGTCAGGAATTAGGAATAAACACGACTAATTTATGGAAGATTTTGCAGCGCGCGCGCTTGCAACTTAAAGATTGTTTAGATTCTAAATGGTTTAATCACTAATTCAGAAATTATGATACAAAATATATTGCATAAGCTATTTCTATCATGCAACCAAGCAACTTTACGAATGGAGCGAGATACAGCAAATCAATTATCAACTTTACAGAAAATAAGGTTGAAATCGCATCTTGCTTTATGTAAAAATTGCAAAACATATCACAAAAAGGTTTTAAT
The DNA here is from genome assembly GCF_025919725.1 of Flavobacterium agricola. Taxonomy (NCBI): domain Bacteria; kingdom Pseudomonadati; phylum Bacteroidota; class Flavobacteriia; order Flavobacteriales; family Flavobacteriaceae; genus Flavobacterium; species Flavobacterium agricola. The sequence goes on from NZ_CP081495.1 coordinate 2,156,640, forward strand.
CATGGATGCGCAGCTTCAAAAAGTAAACTTATCTCAAAACCAAAGCACTCAAACGGAACTTGAAGCTTTAAAACAGAAAGTTAAAAAATCTATTCTTGAAAAAAATTAAAAAAAATTGTCAGGATGTTTTTTTAGGAGCGACAATAGTAAAAAATTAATCGAATACAAATTTAAAACTTTTGTTATGAAAGCATTATCAGATAAAAACAACCTTACTTTTGGATTTTACATCTCATTATTTGGCACCGTACTTATTTTACTTTGGGTAGGTTTATTTAAATTTACGAATATAGAAGCAAATGCCATTCAAAATTTAGTAGAAAACCATCCGTTAACCTTTTGGATGTACGATGTTTTTAGCGTTCAAACCGTTTCGAACTTAGTAGGAATTTTTGAAATTGTTGTAGCTTTACTACTTATATGGGGGTTAAAAGATATTCGCGTAGCACGAATAGCAGCCATTGGTTTACTTATTATTTTTGGCACAACCTTAAGCTATTTATTTACAACACCAGGCATAAACAGAACGGTAAGCGGAGAACCCTTTATTACAAACTTTTTTATTACTGATTTCTTTATATTAAAAGATATTATGTATTTAGGATTTGCAGTAACTTTACTACAACTCGCAAATAAAAAATAATTATGAAAAAAATATTAGTTTTAGCCTTTGCGGTAGTTGGTGGCATATTATTGGCCAACTTTCAATTTCGTAGTAACGATAACTATGAATTAATCGCAAATACAAATACAGTTAGCGAACAAGCTATTGATTACAATTCAACCATTGATTCAGCTATTAATAAAAACGATCAGGTAATTTACTTTGCCGGAGGTTGCTTTTGGGGAACAGAACATTTCTTTAAACAAATTAGAGGGGTAAAACAAACCACCGTTGGTTACGGCAACAGTGCTATTAAAAACCCAACTTACAACCAAGTTGTAACCGGAAAAACAGGTGCTGCCGAAACGGTTAAATTAGTTTATAACCCGAACGAAGTAAGTTTAGGTTTATTAATTGATGAATATTTTAAAACCATCGATCCAACAAGTTTAAATAAACAAGGTAACGATATTGGAACGCAATACAGAACTGGAATTTATTATGCAGATGCAAGTCAGAAAGCAATTATAGAACAAAAAATAGCGGAGTTAGCTAAAAAATATAGACAAAAAATAGCGATTGAAGTGCAGCCTATTTCTAATTTTTATGATGCAGAAACCTACCATCAAGATTATTTAGATAAGAATCCGAACGGATACTGCCACATTCCGAAAAAGCTTTTTGAAGAAGCGAAAAAGGCTAATCCGGTACAAAACAAAACGAGCTATGTAAAACCAGATCAAGCGACCTTAAAAAAACAATTAACGCCGTTGCAATACAACGTGACGCAAAATGGCGCTACCGAACGTGCTTATGCTAACGAATACGATCAGGAATTTAGAGAAGGTATTTATGTAGATATTACAACTGGAGAACCGCTTTTTATTTCGGCAGATAAATTCGATGCCGGCTGCGGATGGCCAAGTTTTTCTAAACCAATTAATAAAAATTTAATTAAGGAATTGGATGATAATTCATACGGAATGCGTCGTACAGAAGTAAAAAGCAAAACTGGTAATGCACATTTAGGTCATGTTTTTAACGACGGACCAAAAGATAAAGGCGGATTACGCTATTGTATTAATAGCGCTTCTTTAAACTTTATTCCTAAAGCTGAAATGAAAGCAAAAGGTTATGGCACTTATTTAAGCTTGTTAGATAAAAAATAGGATAAAAGGCAGTATTTAAACTGCCTTTTTCTATTGAGTAACAATCAGAAAACAAAATATTAATCGTTTCAGTTAATATTATGTTTTTAAAGTGTTATTTTTGAAAAAAAACTAATGCCTACAAATACTTTTGCTCCGCTATTTAGCATAATTATACCTGTATATAACGTTGAAAAATATCTTGAAAAATGTCTTCAAAGTATCTTAAATCAAACGTTTGAAGATTACGAGTTGATTATAGTTAATGACGGATCTATCGACTCTAGTGGAAGTATTTGCCAGCTTTTTTTAACAAAATTCAAAAATTCTAAATATTTTTATCAAGAAAATGCAGGTGCAGCGATTGCTAGAAATAATGGTCTAAAAAAAGCTATTGGAGAGTATATAATTTTTATTGATTCTGATGATTATTTATTTGATAATAATGCATTAAAAGATATAGCCAACCTAATTAAAGAAAAAAACTATCCTGATGTAATATTACATAAAGAAACACGAATTTCTCCAAACGGTAGAATTTTCCCCCCTCACTTTGACAATAAGATCTATAATCATTCTTTTAAAAAAGAAGCTAAAGTCTTAATTAACAATGGTTTTTTTAAAGCCTCTCCTTGTGATAAAATAGTTAGACGAGAACTTTTAATAAATAATAATATATTTTTTCCTCCAGGCTTAAAAGCTGAAGATATGGAATGGACTGCAAACCTTATGTTATCTTTAAATACCTTTTGTTGTTTTCCTAACTCATTTTATATGTATAGACATTTTAGAGAAGGTTCTCAGTCTAATACAATAAATAAAACTGTCATAACAGATGTTTATTTGATGTTATCAAGAAGTTGCTCTAAACAATTAAGTAAAGAAGACATTGAACTTATTAATCATTTTTGGGCTGATCATTATTGTTTATTACTAATTCATTTTAACTTATTAAAGAATTCTCTTGAAAAGGAGAAAATTAATGACATAAAAAACTTATCATATCTTTTAGCAACTAATTCAACCAAAAATGTAAGTAAACTTAATAAAGCATATAGCTTATTAGGCTTTAACTTAACTGTCATATTTCTAAAATTATATATGATAGTTAATAATTTTCTTAAAAAGAGAAAAAATTATAATTAAATATTTATGAAATTAAAAATTATTATAACTTTTCTATTTACAATTGGATTGTTTTTAATACCATTTAATAAAGTAGAGGTGTTGCCTTTTTTGGGAGAGTTTAGAAATGAATCTTCAATCGTATTTTTTCTTTTAGCCTTTTTTGTATTAATTATATACTACTGGTTATCAGGTAAAATACATCTTCCGTTTAAAAATAATTTATTTCAATTAGTTCTAATGTTTATTATTTGGTGCCTACTAAGCACTGTATTTAACTTTTTTGATATTCGTTTTTATTATTTTAAACAAACTGATGGAATCACAAGGTTTATAAAACAATATATTTCTCTTATAATATCAGGTCTAGTATGCTTTAATTTATATTGGTTTGTTCTAAAGGATAAAAGAAATGATGAGATTTTAAAATACATTAGAAAGATATTTTTGTATTCTTTAATCTTTGCTTCTATTTACGGCTCTTTAGAAATTTTTGTTTCATATTTTAAAATTAATTTTTTTACTCCTCTATTTAATTTACTTTCTCATCTTCCTTTTCTTAACAATAACATTTACAATACAGGAAGAATTTCAAGCGTATCTCAAGAGCCTCCTTTTTTAGCGATTTATTTAATTACAATTGCTAGCTGGATGTTTAGCTATATAATTACAAGCAAGAGTAAATTTCGTTTCCTCCCAACAATAGCTATTATTGTCTTAACGTTTTTTTCGGGGTCTAGAACTGCTCTAGCAATTGTATCTATCCAGTTTATTATTTTTATATATTTTTTATATTCTATTTTTGGTTACAAAAAATTAATATTTAATTCTTTTAAAATTGCTTTCTTTTGCTTGGCTATTGGGTTTGTAATTTTTGGTTCCAAATTTTATGACGCAATTAATGAAAAAGTAAAATCATTAAACTTTGTTGAAAATATGACTTCAAGTATATCCAACAAGAGTAGGTTTGGAATGCAATATACTTCTTTATTAGTTTTTTCTGAAAATCCAATTCTTGGCGTTGGTTTGGGTCAGCAAGCATTTGTAGCTAAAGATAAATACCCTGATTGGGCAACAGAAGATAATTATGAGTTTGAGCATTATTACCTAAATGAAAACAATACTTCTTTTCCTCCTAGTTTTAACCTTTATACAAGAATTTTAGCAGAACTAGGCATAATTGGATTTATAATATTTGTTTACTTAGAATTTTTAATCATAAAAAACACCTTAACCTTACTAAAAAAAGATAATACATTTTTAGGAAAAGTTCTGGCAATTAATCTTCTTATTTCATTCATAGGGTTATTCATAAATTGGTTACAGTTTGACTCTTTTAGGATTTATGGTGTGTGGATTTTTATTGCAATACTTATAATTTATCAAAAAAACTATGAACAAAACAGTCGTATTAATTCCTCATTATAATAATAATTTTGGCCTAAAAAAAGCAATAGAAGCAATAGGTAAAAATGAAAAGGTTGATGTTTTAGTTGTAGATGATGGAAGTTTTAAAAATAAAATTAATGAAGTTGAACTAAAAAAAGCAATAAACTTTAGCGGAAGTATTAGTTTTTTATATTTAGAGCAAAATTCCGGTATAGAGATAGCCTTAAATGAAGGGTTAAAGTCTATTTATGATCAAAATAAATACAAGTACATTGCTAGGCTTGATTGTGATGACATTTGTATTGACACCCGATTTAAAATTCAAGAAGAATATCTAGATAAAAATAAAGACACCTATTTAGTAGGCTCTAATGCTACTGCAATTAACGAAGTAGGAGAATGTTTATTTAACACTAAATTTCCTGAAAAATATAAGGATATAAAAAATAAAATGCATGTTAATTCAATGCATCTTCATCCTTGCGTAATGTTTAGAATTGAAATATTAGAAACTATAGGATATTATCCAATAAATTATCAAGCCGCAGAAGACTATGCTTATTTTTTTGATATTGTAAAAAAATATAAAACTTATAATATTAAGGAATCTCTTGTTTATTTTCAAGTTGATAATACAGGAATTTCCGCTAAAAAAAGAACTATTCAAATTAAAAGTAGAATACGAATAATGTTAAAGCATTTTTATTGGGGATTTTGGCCAATATATGGTTTAGTACGTAGCTGTGGTTTATTAATAATTCCTAATAAATTAATCAAAAATGTTAAAAAAATTATTTACTCAAAATAATATAAAACGCACACAAAATGCGGTAACTTGTTTAGCCATAATTAGTTTACCACTATCAATGGCTTTACCTAATATTTTTTTAATTATATCCGTTTTACTACTTATTATAAATAATGAGAAATTAAAATATAAAGAAATAATACCAATAACTGTTTTTGTATTAGCTACAGCATTTATTGAGCTAATAAATAAAACATTTATTTCTGATATAAAGATCTTATCACGGCTACTTTTAATTATTCTTTTCACCATTGTTTTACTAAATAGTAAAGTACTATATGTTAAAAAAGCAATTATTGTGAGCGCAAATCTTGCAATAGTAATTTCTCTTATTAAAATAGCTAGTTTATATATTACACTTCCAAATGTAGATCTTTCAAACGGAGAATTAATTTTTAATGTAATTTATTTAGACAGACCTTTTTTGGGCTTTTTTATTTTTATCTCCAGTATGATTACTATTAATTTGCTACAAAACAAAGAGATTAATAAAAAGCTAGCATTTGTAATCATAGCAGTCAACATTTTATTTGTTTTTTTTATTGCTGCAAGGTTAACTATTTTAACATATCTTATTTCTGGAATTGTCTATTACTACTTCTTTACATCATACAAAACATATGTAAAACTATTAATCACTTCTTTAATTTGTATATCTTTTGTAACCTTAGCTGTTACAAATGACAATATTAGAAATAGATTTAAATTAGAAAATGGAATTGACTCGTTTGTTGACTATGAACCTAGATTTATAATTTGGCCTTGTTCTGTTAAAGTAATCGATGATGGAAATATTTTTATTGGAGGTAAAAGTAATGAAAACCTAACTTCAGAGCTGATAAACTGTTATTCTAGTAAAATTACTAATCAATCAAAAAAAGATTGGTTTATAGATAGCAAATTTAACTCTCACAATCAGTTTTTATATATTATAATGACAACAGGAATATTAGGCCTTTTATTTTTCTTGTATTTTCTAATTTCTCTTTGGAAAAATACAAATGGCTCTTTTTATAAAATATCTCTATTTATAGGTTTTGTCTTGTTTTTAATATTAGATTGCGTTTTAAACAGGCAAGTAGGTAGTTATTTTGCAGCACTAATAATAACCTTAATATACTTTGTTGATAAATCTAAAAAACCTTTAAAGCTATAGCTTTAAGGTTTTTTAGATTTATCCATTTTTATAAATATTGCTTAACTGATTAAAATTAATTTGAGAATTAAAAAGCAAACTACAACGTTTATAACCATTTTGTCCATAAAAAAGACGTGTTTCTTTAGCCTTAAGCTTTTCAAAAATCTCATCTAATTCGTTTAAATCAGTAAAAACAAACCCAGTTTCTTGGTTACTTACTAAATCCTTATTCCCAATAATATTTGTGGCTACAACTGGTTTACTTAATGCCATGGCTTCAATTATTGAGATAGGTAATCCTTCCCAAGAAGATGTTTGAATATAAATATCTAATTTATTTAATTTATTCATTATTATATCCCGATTTGTCAACCAACCTGTAACCGTAATATTTGGTGCTGTAAGCTGGTCTTTTAAATCACCTTCTCCAATCCACAAAAAGTCAAAATCAGGAAACCTGATAGCTATTTCGTTAAATAATTTAGGGTTTTTCTGTAAACTTATTCTTCCTAAAGTTCCAACTAGCAATCTATTATTCGTAACTTCATTTTTATACTTAACTACATGATCTGGAATAATCCCATTTCTTACCAAAACACTTTTTCCAATTTTAGAAGCTATTTCATATTCGGTATCACCACATGCTACTGTTGTTCCTCCTAAAATATTTTGAGAATATTTTTCAATAAAATAAAACATTTTTTTCTTAGTCGGTGAAAATTCATGATTTAAAAAAGAATAACCATGTGGACTGTAAAAGGTTTTAGTATTAGATACAATCCCTAAACTTGCAAACCTACCTAAAATACCTGCCTTAGAAGAATGCATGTGAACAACATCAGGCTTAATTTTATTTAATATTTTTCTGATTTTTAAAATTGATTTAAAATCTTGTAATGGGCTCACACTGCGCTCCATATCAATATTAATATATTCAACATTGTTGCTGTTTACAAAATGCATTTTATCCTTATCAAATTCTTTTCTTTTAGTACTATAAATAATAATGTTTTTAACATCTTCTGATTTCGAAAAAAATTCAGTTAAGTCCTTTAAATAAGTATAAACTCCACCACCAAATGCTTCAACAATATGAACAACAACCATAATAATAAATTTGTACGAAAATAATTAAAAAAGAATCAAATCTACCCCAAAGCAACATCTAAAAGCATCATAACCACAAAACCGCCAATAACACCTAAAGTTGCAATATCGTTATTCCCGTTACGTTGCGTTTCGGGAATAACTTCTTCAACAACTACAAAAATCATGGCGCCAGCAGCAAATGCCAAGGCATAAGGTAAAATAGGAGTAAAAAAAGCTACTGATAAAGCACCAACAACACCGGCAATAGGTTCTACCAAGGCAGAAGCTTGTCCGTACATAAAACTTTTACCACGGCTCATTCCCATACGGCGTAAAGGCATGGCAACAGCAATACCTTCTGGTAAGTTCTGAATCCCGATTCCAATGGCTAAGGTTAAAGCACCTGCAACGCTTGCTTCTGGAATTCCAACAGCAACGCCACCAAACAAAACACCAACAGCTAATCCTTCAGGAATATTATGTAAAGTAATTGCAAAAACCAATAATGTTGTTTTTTGCCAACCCGATTTTAATCCTTCAACCTCATCATCTGCGTGGTTTAAATGCAAATGCGGCAATAACTTATCTAACGCAAATAAAAACAAAGCTCCGCCAATAAAACCAATAGCAGCTGGCATAACTTTTCTAAATCCTTCACCACCTGTCATAGCAATAGCAGGAGCAAGCAAGCTCCAAAAACTTGCTGCAATCATAACACCACCTGTAAAGCCCAACATGCCATCTAAAACAACTTGGTTAACCTTTTTAAATAACAAAACAAACGATGCGCCTACAGCGGTTAAAAACCAACAAAATAAGGTGGCAAGCAAGGCAGCCCAAACGGGTGGTATGCTAGAAAAGAAATCAATAATTTGATTCATTATTTTACGTATAAATTACTCGCTATTTTATGCGATAACATTATTTTTTGAGTATTAAGTAATAAGGTTAACGAAGCATCAAAATCTTCTTTCTCTAAAATTTCAATTTCAGAACCTATTCCTATTTTATTTTTATCTAAAAACTGTAAAAATTCTGACGACGAATCTTTAACTCCTACACAAATTAATTTCTGACCTAAAACGGCATCGCTTAAAAGTATTTTACTGCTTTTGGCAATATTTCCGTTTCTGTCCGGAATCGGATCTCCGTGCGGATCATGGCTTGGAAAACCAAGAAACTCATCCAATTTGGTGATTAGTTTTTCTGACTTAATATGTTCTAATTCTTCAGCAACTTCATGCACTTCATCCCAAGAAAAATTTAGCTTTTCAACCAAAAAAACTTCCCACAATCTGTGGTTACGAATAATCATTTTGGCCGATTTTTGCCCTAATTCGGTCATTTTAACGCCTTGGTAACGTTGGTAATCAACCAAATCCTTTTCGGCTAATTTTTTTATCATATCCGTAACCGACGAAGCTTTGGTTTCCATCATTTCAGCAATTGCGTTGGTACTAACGCCCAACGGTAAAACTTGCGACAAATGGTAAATAACCTTTAAATAATTTTCTTCAGAGTGCGTCATTATAAATTAAGTTTCAACAAATATAATATTTTTTTATTACAAAAATAATTTTTAGGTTTGTCTAAATTTATTTTAACCACGAACTAAAAGCCATGAAATTCACTTATTTAGTAACTTTTTTATTCTTATATCAATTTGCATTTGCACAAAATAGCATTTCTGGTAAGGTTTTGTTAGATAATGCGCCGTTGGCGCACGTTTCTATAACCATAGAAAATGAAACGGTAGGAACCCAAACCGATGCAAACGGAAAATACGAGTTGCAAAATTTAAAAAATGGTACCTATAAAATTAAAGCCAGCCATACCGGATTAAAAGCCGCAACCAAAACCGTTGTTGTAAAAAACAATCAAAAAGCGCAACTAAACTTTGAACTTGATTTTGATGATGCGCTCGATGAAGTTGTAGTTTCTGCAACCATGCGCGCTGTGAGCCGAATAGATAGCCCCATGCCGGTTGATGTAATTCAAAACGGGTTTTTCTTAAAAAATCCAACGGCAAATATTTTTGAAGGTTTACAAACCGTAAACGGCGTAAAACCACAAATTAACTGCAGCGTTTGCAATACCGGCGATATTCATATTAACGGGCTAGAAGGTCCTTATACCATGATTTTAATTGACGGTATGCCAATTGTAAGCGGTCTTTCAACCGTTTATGGATTATCTGGCATTCCAAACTCGTTAATAGAACGAGTAGAAATTGTTAAAGGTCCTGCATCTTCTTTATACGGGTCCGAAGCAATTGGTGGTTTAATAAACGTAATTACTAAAGATGTGTACAAAGCGCCAAAATTTACGGCTGATATTTTTTCGACTTCATGGGCCGAAACCAATATCGATTTAGGCTTTGCAACGCAGGTTGGCAAAAAAGCTAATGTTTTAACGGGGGTTAATGCGTTTTATTACGACACGCCTATTGATAATAATGGAGATAATTTTACCGATTTAACCTTGCAAAAACGCGCTTCTGTTTTTCAGAAATGGGATTTTAATCGTAAATCCGGAAAAGCATTTTCTGTGGCTGGGCGCTATTTTTACGAAGACCGTTGGGGCGGTGAAATGCAATGGAACAAATCACACCGCGGCGGAGATCAGGTTTATGGCGAAAGCATTTATACCAGCCGATACGAATTGTTAGGTAATTACGAATTTAATACGCACTTTCCGTTACGTGCAACCTTTTCGTACACCGATCACGATCAAAACTCAGTTTACGGAACAACCCCATATTTAGCCAAACAACGCATCGGCTTTGGACAATTGCTGCATGCCAAAACCTACGGTCGCAACGATTTACTATTAGGTGCTGCCATGCGCTATAATTATTATAATGATAATACGCCAGCAACCCAAACCGCTGATGAATATGTTATGCCGAGCATTTTTGTACAAAACGATTTTAAAATTGACGAAAAACAAAACGTATTAATCGGAGCGCGTTACGATTACAACTCAATTCACGGCCATATTTTTACCGCGCGTAGCTTATCGCTATAAATTTTCAGATTTTGATGTGTTTCGTTTAAATGCTGGAACCGGATTTCGTGTCGTAAATTTATTTACAGAAGATCATGCTGCGCTTACCGGAGCACGCGAAGTTGTTATTGTTGATGAGCTAAAGCCAGAAAAATCATACAACGTAAACATAAATTATTTAAAAAAGATTTATGCTGAAAGCGGAAATTACTATGCGTTTGAAGCTAGTGCTTGGTACACGCATTTTACCAATTCCATAATTCCTGATTACGATACCAATCCCAATCAAATTATTTACGCCAACTTAAACGGACGTGCCGTATCAAAAGGAGTAAGTTTAAATGCCGATGCGAATTTAACCAACGGATTACGTATTATGACGGGCGTAACATTTATGGACGTGAATAAAACCGAAAACCATATTACCACACGCCAAATGCTAACCGAACGTTTTACCGGAACTTGGACCATTGGTTACGATATTCCGAATACCAATTTTACAATTGATTATACGGGCAATGTATACGGCGGCATGCGTTTACCAACATTAGGACCGTTAGATCCGCGCCGTCAATATTCAAAGCCATTTTCTATTCAAAATATTCAAATTACGTATCGTGGCATGCAAAACTTTGAGTTTTATGGTGGAGTGAAAAACTTACTGAATTGGACGGTAAACAAGGGCAATCCGTTTATTATTGCAAATGCACACGATCCGTTTGACAAAAATGTAGTTTTTGATCCCAACGGACAAGCTATTCCAACACCAAATAATCCGTACGGATTAACTTTTGATCCCAATTATAGCTACGGCCCCAACCAAGGCATTCGCGGTTTTGTTGGCGTACGTTATAATTTAAGATAAAACAAACCTCAAATCTAAAATAGGTTTGAGGTTTGTATTTTTTTCTTGCAAATAAAAAAATAGCATCGTAATATTGCGATACATTAATTATTTATGGGAATTACCAAATCAGAAATATTTACAGAACAACAAAATCAGTTAGCCAACTTGTTTAAAGTTTTAGGCCATCCGGCCCGATTGGCAATTTTGCAACATATTATAAACCAAAAAGCATGCATTTGTACCGATTTGGTGCAAGAACTAGGTTTAGCACAAGCAACCATTTCGCAACATTTAAAAGTGCTAAAAGATGCCGAGATTATAAAAGGAGAAATTGAAGGCAAATCGGTTTGTTATTGTATTAATCAAAGCGTTTGGGAGCAAATGCAAGCGCAGTTTACGCAATTCTTTATTCAGTTTGAGCCTATTAATACATGTTGCTAAAAAAATTTAAAACACATCATCGTAATATTACAATGTTAAACATTTAGTTATGAAATTATCAGAAATTAAAAATCTTTTACCGCAATTAGAAAACGTTGCTTTTGAATTAGAAAACGGAACTTTTGTACCCGAACATTTTCATGTAACCGAAGTTGGTCAGCTTACCAAAAAATTTATTGATTGTGGAGGAGTAGTTAGAACTGAAAAAACAGTGAACTTACAGCTTTGGAATGCTGATGATTACGAGCATCGTTTAAAACCAACAAAATTAGCAAACATCATTGCGTTAGCAGAAAAACAATTGGGGATTGAAGATGCTGAAATTGAGGTAGAATACCAAACAGAAACTATTAGCAAATTTGCTTTAAGCTTTAACGGTAAAAACTTTATGTTACATAATAAAACAACAGCTTGTTTGGCAGAAGATTCGTGCGGTATTCCGGCACAAAAACCAAAAGTAAAAATTGGTGAAGCAGTTTCTTGTTGTACACCAAATTCAGGTTGTTGTTAAATGAATGCAAGCGTACTCCAAACCATAAAAGCGCAACAAAACTTTACTTTATTACCAACAGAACGCCTAAAAAAACTACAACCACTTATTCAGGCCATTCAAAATAAAGTAAACCAACACAAAACCATTCGGTTAAATTTTATTTGTACGCACAATTCGCGCCGTAGCCATTTGGCACAAGTTTGGGCACAAACAGCGGCTGCTTATTACAAAATAGAACCGATAACATGTTTTTCTGGCGGAACCGTTGCTACAGCTTTGCATCCTAAAATTATAAAAACTTTAGAAAGTCAGGGTTTTGATGTATATAAAAATATTGAAGCCGAAAATCCGATTTATTTTATAAAATTTGATGCCAATGCGCTGCCAATTATTGGTTTTTCTAAACCAATTCAACATCCGTTTAATCCAGAATCCAATTTTATAGCCGTTTTAACTTGTAACGATGCCGATCAAAATTGTCCTATAGTTTTTGGTGCTGATGCGCGAATTGCATTAACCTACCAAGATCCGAAAGTTGCCGACGGGCAACCTAACCAAACCGAAGTTTATTTACAACGCAGCCAACAAATAGCTACCGAAATGCTGTATGTTTTTAGCCAAATAAAAATGCCTTAAAACAAAAAAACCTCCAAATTACTTTGGAGGTTTTTGAGGCATCTAGCGGATTCGAACCGCTGTAGACGGTTTTGCAGACCGCTTCCTAGCCACTCGGACAAGATGCCCTTTGTTATTTCGACTGCAAATATAGAACTGTTTTTTTAAATATCAAACTTTAAAACTTCAAAAAAGCCCTAAAAATTATCGGGTTTGCTCTAAAATTACAGTAACTTGTTCTACATCACCACCAATAGGCGGATTAATTTTAGAAACTTCGACCGTTGTTTTTGTAACCTGAGAAATTTCTTTCAGCACACGCACATTAATGCGTTTGGCAACATGTTCTAACAATTTAGATCGAATAGCCATTTCTTCGCAAACAATTTTGTTTAAATGTACATAATCAACCGTATCAATAAGTTCATCGGTATCACACGATTGAGAAAAATCGGCTTCAATAGTTAAATCAACCGAATAATCAGAACCTATTTTACTTTCTTCTACCAAACAACCATGAAAGGCAAAAACACGAATGTTTTTTAATCGAATAATTCCCATTTTTATCTATTTAGCGTAATGAATCGGTCAAAGGTAACATATTTAGATTTTAATGCTTGATTTTAAAGTAGAATAAATCAACAAAATTTGGTAAATTTGCAGTCTTAATTCAATATATATGTCGACAAAAGAAAAATCATTGAATTTTATAGAACAAATCATTGAAGAGGATATTAAAAATGGTTTGTCAACAAATAAACTACGTTTTCGTTTTCCGCCAGAGCCAAACGGATATTTACATTTAGGCCACGCATCTTCTATTTGCTTAAACTTTGGTTTAGGGGAAGATTATAACGCGCCGGTAAATTTACGTTTTGACGATACCAACCCTGCTAAAGAAGAGCAGGAATATGTTGATGCGATTAAACGTGACGTAGAATGGTTAGGTTACAAATGGGATCAGGAAGTTTATGCTTCTGACTATTTCCAAGAATTATACGATTGGGCCGTTTTACTAATTAAAAAAGGTAAAGCGTATGTAGATAATTTATCTGCCGAAGAAATTGCCAAACAAAAAGGTACACCAACGCAAGCAGGAGTAAATTCACCAAACCGCGATCGTTCGATCGAAGAAAATTTAGATTTATTCGAAAGAATGAAAAACGGAGAATTTGCCGAAGGCGAATATATTTTACGTGCAAAAATAGATATGGCATCGCCAAACATGTTAATGCGCGATCCGATTATGTACCGCATCATTAATGCGTCGCATCACCGCACAGGTAACGATTGGAAAATTTACCCAATGTACGACTGGGCACATGGTGAATCGGATTATATTGAACAAATTTCGCATTCATTCTGTACGTTAGAATTTTTACCGCACCGTGAATTGTATGATTGGTTTTTAGACCAAATTTATGACGACAATAAAGTACGTCCTAAACAACGTGAATTTGCACGTCGTAACCTTTCGCACACGGTGGTTTCTAAACGTAAATTGTTGCAATTAGTTACCGAGGGGCACGTAAAAGGATGGGATGACCCACGCATGAGCACCATTTCAGGCATGCGCCGTCGTGGTTACACACCAGCTGCTATTCGTAACTTTGCAGAAACCATTGGAATTGCAAAACGTACCAACTTAATTGATGTAAGTTTATTAGAATTTTGCGTACGCGAAGATTTAAATAAAATTACAGATCGCGTAATGGCTGTTTTAGATCCGGTTAAATTGGTAATTACCAATTACCCAGAAGGACAAGAAGAATGGTTGGATGCAGAAAATAACCCGGAAGCTGAAGAATTAACATTCAGAAAAATTCCGTTTTCTAGAGAATTATATATTGAACGTGATGATTTTTTAGAAGATGCAAACAGCAAGTTTTTCCGATTAACTTTAGGTAAAGAAGTACGTTTAAAAAACGCATATATTATTAAAGGAGAAGGCGTTGTAAAAGACGAAAACGGCAATATTAAAGAAATTCACGTTACTTACGATCCAGATTCAAGATCAGGTAGTGGTACAGAAGCTTCTAAACGTAAGGTTAAAGGAACCATTCATTGGGTTTCTATTCCACATGCATTAGAAGTTGAAGTTCGTATTTACGATCGTTTATTTACAAACGAAAATCCGGACGGAAATAAAGAAGTAGATTTTAAAGAATTTATTAATCCTGATTCTTTAAAAGTAATTACCGGTTATGTAGAACCAAGTTTACAAACGGCTCAAGACGGAGATAAGTTTCAGTTTCAACGTTTGGGTTATTTTGCGGTAGATAAAGATTCTACCCCAAATCAATTGGTATTTAATAAAACCGTTGGCTTACGAGATACGTGGGCAAAAATTGAAAGTAAAGAATAGTTGTTTTTTATTTATTATTTATACTAAAAAAGGCAGTAAACTTATGTTTCACTGCCTTTTTTTATCCTTTTAAGCTTATATATTATTATTGTCTTGCTTGGTTTCGCCTACAAGCTAAACTGCTTTAAAAGCAATAAAAAAGGCGGTTTTAAAACCGCCTTTTATTTATATAACATGCAAATTATGCATCTTGATTTGAATCTGTAAATTCCTGCTCAATAGCAACGTGCCCTTCCCATTTATCAACTGCAACAGTTGAAAGCGCGTTACCTAAAACGTTTGTCATAGAACGTGCCATATCACAGAAATGGTCAATTGGTAAAATTAAAGCAATTCCTTCTGGCGGAATACCAAACATAGAACAAGTTGCTACGATAACAATTAACGAAGCGCGCGGTACTCCGGCAACTCCTTTAGATGTTAACATTAAAACCAATAACATTAATATTTGTTGATCTAACGCTAAAGGAACTTCATAAACTTGAGCGATAAATATGGCTGCAAATGTCATGTACATCATCGATCCGTCTAAGTTAAACGAATAACCTAATGGCAGGGTAAATGATATAATTTTTTTCTGAGCACCAAATTTCTCTAATTCTTCTACCAATTTAGGGAAAACCGCCTCTGATGAAGTTGTAGAAAACGCAATTAATAAAGGTTCTTTAATATGGCGTAATAAGTCGAACAAACGACGACCTAAAATTAAATACCCAACAAAACAAAGTACCAACCATAAAATTAAAATACCTAAAACAAAGGCTAATAAATATTTTACGTATAAACCAAAAATACCAAAGCCGTAAGTTGCAACAGCAGCAGAAATTGTTCCTAAAACACCTAAAGGTGCTGTCCACATAATGTAACCTACCATTTTAAGTACTACGTGCGAAATTTTATCTAAAGCTTTAGTAATCATTTCTCCTTCTTTGCCATAAGCTGCTAATGCAACACCAAAGAAAATAGAGAAAACAACAATTTGTAATATTTCGTTAGTAGCAAAAGCTTCAAAAGCAGATTTAGGAATCATATGATTCACAAAATGCTCTAAAGTTAGCGCTCCTTGGCTCTGAATTAAATCGTTAGCCGAGCTCGAATCCATTTCAATATGAATTCCTTCTCCAGGTTTTGTAATGTTTACAACAACTAAACCAATTACTAACGAAACTAAAGAAGCGGTTAGGAACCAACCTAATGCACGACCACCAACACGGCCAACCGTTTTAATATCGTCCATTTTTGCAATACCAACTACCAATGTTGAGAAAACTAAAGGTGCAATAATCATCTGAATCAATCGGATGAAAATAGTTCCTAATATTTTTATTTTACTTGAAAAAGAAGAAATATTATTGATTGATGTTGAACGACCATCGTCAGAATTTTGAACCGATTCTAACTTCGCATCAGAATCTTTAATTGCTGTAGGTATAAATTTGGCATCAACCATTTTTGGAACCAAAACCACATCTTGATTTGCATAAACCGCAGTAAGCGAATCTAATTTTGCTGCATTATCGTAAATGTAAATTGGCTGCGTAAAGGTTTTGCCGTCTGTAGTAGTATAAGTTACCTTATCTAATAATGATTGATTGCCTGCTACCGATTCTGTGTCTATTTTAATCGTTTTACCTCGCCCGAATATATTTACATATCCTCCTAGAACAACGCCCAGAATCAAAGCAAGAATAATTGCAATAAATAGTTTGTTATTTTTCATTTATTATAAAAAAGTTAAGTAAGTACAAGTTACTGTTAAGCACCTTAATTAAAAGGTTACAAATGGTTTTATTTTGGGGCTCTAAAATATAAGTTTTTTTACTAATTCTGTCATAAAAAATAGAAAACTTGCATTTTAACACGGTTAAAAATGCTTTTTATAATAAAATAAAAAAAACCAAGGTTTAATTACCTTGGTTTTTTTGTATGTTTTATTTCGCAAACATCATGACTAATTTGTTGTTTAAATAAAAGTTTAAAGTTTGGTCTGCAACATCAAAAGATAATCCTGGTGCGTTTAAGTAAGCCAAAACTTTACTTTCTGTTTGCATGGCATCTCCATCAGAACACATCATGCGTGTTGCACCAACTTGTGAAAATGATATTTGGTTTCCTTCTGTTTCAAATCCTCCAAAAATACGGTTACAACCTGCATTACCGCTAATTCTTTTTTCTGCAACATCAAATTGAATGTATGCATTTCCGTAATCTTTACCTACATTATCTAACTGAATTAGCTTCCATTCTTTACCATTAATAAAGCTCCAAACATCTTTTGCTGTTTCAATTTTAAATTCAATGGTTTGTTTGGTTGCTACGTTAGTAAACGTTACTACGTTATTTGCCTCTGTAACTTTAAATTTTTGGTTCTGGAAGGCAGATAAAAATTCGAATTCTAATTTCATTTTTGCATCTTCACAAGCCATTAAAGTTCCCATGCTGCTGTACACGCTTAAAATACCTTTTTTATCGGTTGTGTACGAAACATTAAAATTATTACATCCGCTTTTACCGTAAATGGTTTGATTTGTTGGATCTACCGTTGCATAAACACCAGAAACGCTAACGTTTTGTCCGTTAAGCTTGGTAAGTATTAATTTTTTGTTGTACACGTTCATTAAAGGCGCTTGTTTTTTACTTATAAGTTTTTTTAATTCGTATGTATATGTTCCGGGTGATGTTTCAGTGCGAACTGCTTTTAATTTATAATTGTAACCTTTTTCATACTCAAAACCTGCAATAGCATTATTTAAAGGTTGCCATCCGTTAGTACCTGAAACTTTAGCTTGTAAACAAGTTGGCGTTAACGCTTGTTCTGAACAAGCTACCAAATAAGGCTTAATTTCTATTTTTACATTTTTAGTTTTTTGTGCAAACGACATAAATGAAACTAATGTAAAAACTAGAACTCCAAACGATTTAATTTTTCTCATTTTATATTTTGTTAATAGTTACTTGCTTTATTGCAAAACAAATACCGTGCTATTTTTTAGCCAAGTTGCTAAATAAACTTAATTTTTAATGAAATTAGTATGTTACAGCTTGTTAATTTTTAACCAATTTGCAATTTCTTGCAAAACAACTGGTGAAATTGTTTCTTCTAAATCGTTGTATTCCTGAACGGTTTGTGTTTTACTGGTTTGAAACAAATGATTTAAATGCGGAAAACTTTTAACGGTACTTTTTTTATTTTTAAATGTTGCTTGTAAAGCCGGTAAGTTTTGAGCATGGCTTACCTGAATATCATTTTCACCATTTATAGCCAAAACCGGAATATTTAATTGGCTGTAATAAAAAGCGGGGTCAGTTAATAAAAACGTTTTAAACCATTGGGCATTTTTAGGAATTATATTGTTTATTATTTCGGTTGTGCTGGCTGATGCTGCACTTGGATTAATGGTTTTAAACTGCTCTGCAACAACTACTGCACTGGTATTAAAATCAGTCCAATCTTGAGCAATAATCGTTTTATATAATTCTGCATTAATAGCTTTATTTTTTTGTAAGGTTGTTTCTGGCAAACCAGCACCTTTACCAACTAAATAAGTTTGTTCCATTAAAATTTCTTGTCCAGAAACGCCAGGGCCTGCCATAGAAATAATAAATTTAACTTTGGGATTTTCTGCAGCAACAATTCCAGCAATAAGTCCGCCTTCGCTGTGCCCTAGCAATCCTATTTTTTTTGCATTAATATCTTTGCGTTTATAAAGCGCATTAACTACTGCATTGGCATCGCTAGCAAAGTTAAACGAAGTTGCTGCTGTAAAATTTCCGGTTGATGCTGCCGTACCTCGATCATCATATCTAAAAACAGCATAACCTTGTTTAGTTAAATAATCGGCAATTACAGCAAATGGTTTGTGATTAAAAATAGTTTCGTCACGATCTTGCGGACCGCTACCCGAAATTAAAATTACTAAAGAAGGATATTTTTTGTTGAAAGGTACCGTTAACGTGCCTGATAAAACTACATCTTCGTCCGGATTGGTAATTTGTAGCTCTTGAACCTGATATGCAAATGGCGGTTGCGGCGTTTGAGGGCGCAAAGGTGCATTAACCGTTTGTTCTGATTTTTGTAAAACTAAATCAAACGAAAAGTTACTTTGAATAAACTTGCCCGTAATTTGATTGTTTTTTAAAACACCTTTGTACTGCATTAGCATCTTTTTTTCTTCAATAAAAAGGCTATCTCCTTTTACAGAAACACTTTGAATAGGAATACCAAAAGCATTTTGATTGGGGCTATCCATTGTGCCTAACCATTTATCCGCATCTTGTTTTAAATGAAAAACAATTGGTAATGTAGTTCCTGGAACTTGTAAATCGCCCGTCCAAGTTCCTTGAAAATTTTGTGCCAATAAAGAACAAAATGGAACTGCAAGAGCAAAAAACAGCATGTATTTTTTCATGATTATAAATTTTTTAAAATTAAGGTTGAAAGGATTTCGGCCAATATAATAGCTAGTCCAAAAAACACATAATGTTTATTTTTTTTAGCATGCGTGGCAACTTTAAAACCGTTAAACAACAAACTTATGCTTAACACCAAAGCCAATAAAGAAACAACAGAAATAACGCCTAAATAAATGTATTGTTTGGTTGTTAAATGCAGGGTAGTAGCCGAAATATTTTGTAACAATTGTTGCGAAAAACGGCTCATATTGCCTCCTAAATTGGTTAAGCACAACAAGTAAAACGGAATGCGCGAATAAAAAGCGGTATTTAAACAATCTATTAATCGGGTTTTGGAATTTATTATTTTGCCCAACCCAAAAAGCATCAAACTTAAAATAATACAATTGGTAACATTATCTGCCAAAGTAACGGCCGGATTATAATCGCTTAAAAAATGTAAATCTAAAACCCCATCAAACCGAACCCAACAAAACATAGCTAAAAAGGTACCCAAACAAAACACAAAAACATTAAGCAACAACAAACGTTTGTCTTGCATGTATTTTACTGGATTAAGAATTTTTTTTATCATTTGGATGTTGTATTAGTAAGTTTAGAAATAATATCGTCTAACTGATTTCGTACCGTAGGATAACTTACATGAAGCTGCTTTGCCATTTCTTTTAAACTACCGCTATTTAAAAAAAATTGCATAACAAAGTTTTGCTCTGCAACGTTTAACTTTAAAAACTGAGGTAAAACAAAACTTCCGTTTATAGTAGTTTGGCAGGCATTACAGCTTAGCTGGGTAACAACCAAAGGTTCGTTACAAGCAGGACATTGATTAGGAAGTTTAATATTATTCATAAATAAATTAATATTATTCAAGCAAATATAAATATTATTTACAATTGAAAATAAAAAAAGCACCTTTTAAGGTGCTTTTTTTATTTGGTAAAGAAAATTGTATTAATTGGCAACAAACTTTAACCCAACAATCGAGCTGATTAAAGTTGTTAAAAAGAAAATTCTCCAAAAGCTAGCTGGCTCATTAAAAAATATAATGCCCATTAATACCGTACCTACCGCACCAATTCCGGTCCAAATGGCATAAGCTGTTCCAATGGGTAAGGTTTGAGTAGCTTTCATAAGCAAAACCATGCTAATAGTTAAACAAACAAAAAAGCCGCGTACCACATGTACATTTCCGTACCAGAGGTTTCTTTCGCTTTTCCTAAACAAGATGCAAAACCTACTTCAAAAAGCCCTGCAATGATAAGTATTATCCAGTTCATCTATAAAAATTTATACGGCAAAGGTCTGAAACAATTTGGACTATTTATTTTACATATGATAAATAATTTACTTTAATTCCGATCGAATTCTGCTTAAACTTACCTGTGTAATGCCTAAATAAGAAGCGATATGACGAAGCGCAACCCGTTTTATAATTTCGGGCTGGGTAGTAAGCAACTCTAAATACCGCTCGGTAGCCGATTTAAATTGACGAGAAATTAACCGTTCTTCTGTTTTTAGCATTTCATTTTCCGCATAACAACGGCCCCAATTGGCAATATAAATATCGGTTTCAAACAACTTTTTTAACGCATCGGTATTTATTTTATAAGCTAAAATTGGCTCTAAAGCTTCAATAGTTTCATAACTTTTCGTACCTTGAACATAGTTTTTTATAGAAATAATGCTATCGCCCTCTAGGCCGAACCAAAAAGTGATTTCTGAACCTTCGTGCATTTTGTACGCGCGTGCCACACCCGATTGGATGATGTACAAAAATTTTTCAGCTTTAGATTCTTCAAAAATCACAGCGCCTTTATTAAAGTTTATAGGCTCAGCAATTGCAACAAGCTTTTGCATTGCTGATGGCGGAAGCGGGTAAATTCTATTTATAAAATCAGTTTTTAGCATCTTTTTAAGTTTTATTACCCGAAATAGCATAAAAAAATGTTAATTATATAATTAACATACTAAAGGCGGTAAATATAAAGTTTATAAAAGTAATTAATAATCAAAAATAAATAATTATGGCTAATAAAAACTTAAGTAATGGATTAATCGCTATTTTAGCGGGAGTTGGTGTTGGAGCTTTAGTTGGTGTGTTATTTGCACCTGAAAAAGGTTCGATTACACGAAAAAGAATTAAAGACGAAGTTGAAAACGAAGCGGACGAATTAAAGAAAAAATTTAAATCGTTAAAACGTAAAGCACTAAAAGAAAAAAAGGAAAAAGAAGTCGTTTTTGAAGAAAAATTTAATGCATTAATTGAAAAAGCAGATCATAAAAAAGATGATGTAATTGCTGCATTAGAAAAAAAATTAAACGAATTAAAAGAGCTTAAATCTAAAAGTTTACCAAAATAAAAACGTATGGCATTTGAAGAGATAAAAGAAAACATTGCTGATTTAAAAGAAAACTCAAAACAATACCTTGACGCTAGTGTTGAATATTATTCGTTACTAGGGTTTAAAATAACCGCAAAAGCTGCTATTTTGCTGTTTAAATGTATTGTGCTTAGTTTGTTCGGCCTTTTATCTTTGCTATTGTTATCATTTGCCGCAGCTTACGCTATTGGTCAATGTTTTACCAATTACGCTATCGGATTTGTTATTGTAGGCGTATTCTATTTGGTGGTTATTATGTTTTTATACTTTTACGGAAGTAAACTGTTTGAAAAACCTATAATTAAAGCTTTGTCCGAAATATTTTATAAAGATTAAGTATTATGGCCTCAAAAAAAGAATATAGCAGCTTTGCAGAAATTAATCTGGACTTAGAAATTTTAAGTTTAGAAAGAAAAATAGCACTATCTAAGATTGCAGAAAGTGCTGAAGATACCCAAATTGGAATTAAAAAAACCTTAGCACCATTCAATGTTGTCAGGTCAATGATAGATGGCGTAGCCAACTTTTACGATTCAAATAAATTTAAAACATTAGCTGCAAGCTATGCGGTAAGGATGTTAATACGTTGGTTAAAAAAATAACGGTTTATATCTTATTTTCAAAATAACTGATAAAAAAAACGTCCTTTTAAAAAGGACGTTTTTTTATTTTTTCATATTTTTCATTGATTCTCCAATTTGATTGGATGCCGTGAAAGAAGCCACCATGTTATTTAACATATCAGAGCCTGCCTGTGGTGAATTAGGCAACAATATTAAGTTTGAATTGTTTTGCCCTCCAACCGATTGTAAAGTATCATAATGCTGTGTTACTACAATAAGAGCAGAAGCTTCTTGCGAATTAATACCTACATTGTTTAACGTTTCAACAGATTCAACTAAACCACGAGCAATTTCTCGTCTTTGATCTGCAATACCTTGCCCTTGCAAACGCTTAGATTCTGCCTCAGCTTTAGCTTTAGCAACAATTCTTATACGTTCTGCCTCCGCCTCATATTCTGCCGCTGTTTTTTCTCTATCCGCAGCATTAATACGATTCATCGCATTCTTAACCTGTATATCTGGGTCAATATCTGTAATTAAGGTATTAATAATGTCGTAACCATACGTTACCATAGCATCATTTAATTCTCTTTTTACAGCAATTGCAATATCATCTTTACGTTCAAAAACATCGTCTAATTTTAATTTAGGCACCTCAGCTCTAACCACGTCAAAAACATAAGATGTTATTTGGTCTTCAGGATATTCAAGCTTATAAAAGGCTTCGTAAACGCGATCTTGAACCACTTTATATTGTACAGAAACTTTCATTTTAACAAAAACATTGTCTTTGGTTTTAGTTTCTATAATAACATCCAATTGTTGAATTCTAAGATTTACTCGACCTGCTAATTTATCTATTAATGGTATTTTAAATTGTAAACCAGATTGTCTAATAGAATTGAACTTTCCGAAGCGTTCAACAATAACAGCACTTTGTTGTTTTACAGTAAAC
The DNA here is from genome assembly GCF_025919725.1 of Flavobacterium agricola. Classification (NCBI taxonomy): domain Bacteria; kingdom Pseudomonadati; phylum Bacteroidota; class Flavobacteriia; order Flavobacteriales; family Flavobacteriaceae; genus Flavobacterium; species Flavobacterium agricola. The sequence goes on from NZ_CP081495.1 coordinate 2,180,020, forward strand.
AGTGCTAAAAATAAAATCACTACAACAGCGATTAGTAAATAAATTGGTCCCATAACTTAATTGTTAATTAATTCTTAAATATAGTCATTTCATGAAAAAAATCAAAACAATTGCAGTGTTAATATGCAGTTTTGCACCAATTATGGTTTTTTCTCAAAATGCTTGGCGAGGAGGAAACAGAATTGGGCTAATTGCTGGCCCAAATTTTACACATGTTTTTTCGAGCTGCTTACAAACTCAGGATAAAATGGGATGGACGGCTGGGGCACAAATTAGAGGTAACATTCATAATTATTGGAGCGGAATTTATGGTATTCGGTTTTATGAATCTAATTTTGGGGTTGCAACAACCTCGGTAAATGGCGAAGCACAAGAAGTTATTTTTACCAACCGAGGGGCTCATGTAAACATTTTAATGAGTTATGTACTGGTACCTAAACATATATCGATAGATATTGGTCCGGTTTTACAAATTAATAATAATTTGGCACTCAAAAGAGGTGTAGAAAACAATGTTATAAACGGCACAGCGCTTACTACTAAAGATGTAATAAAAGTTACGCCCATTAACGGTTTAGTTTATGTTGGTGCAACTTTAGGAATTAATAGCATTCGGGCAAACATAAATTATACCTTGGGTGTAAATAATTTTTTTAGTAAACTGAATAAGGATGATGATTTGGTTAGAAGAAATAATAACCAAAAATTTACCGGAAGAACCGGTGTTTTAAGCTGTGTTTTACAAATTAATTTATAAAAAAGGCGCTTAATAAGCGCCTTTTTAATTATATAGTTTCTATTGCTTTCGTAATACGAGCAATTGTTTCTGGTTTACCAAGAACCTCAACGATATCAAAAAGATGTGGTCCTTTCATTTCGCCAACTAAACTTAAACGGAAAGGCTGCATTACTTTACCCATTCCAATTTCGTTAACCGTTAGCCATTGTTTAACTGTGTTTTCAATATTTTCTGAAGAAAAATCTTCAATCTCATTTAATACAGCAATTAATTGCTTCATTAATTCAGGAGTTTCTTCTTTCCAGTTTTTTAATGCCTTAGCATCGTATTGAGTAGGTGCTACAAAGAAATAATCGGCTAAATCAAAAAATTCGGTTGTAAAGTTGGCTCTATCTTTTACCAAAGTTACAATACGAGTAATTTTTTCGATTGGCTCAGTAAAACCACGATCAATTAAATCAGATTCAAACAACGAAGCCAATTCAGCATCTGTTTTAGCCATCAAAATTTGGTGGTTAAACCATTTGTTTTTTTCTGGATCAAACTTAGCTCCGGATTTGTTTACACGTTTTAAATCGAACTTTTCAATTAATTCTTGCATCGAAAAAATTTCTTGTTCGGTTCCATCATTCCATCCTAATAAGGCTAAGAAGTTTACAACTGCTTCTGGAAAATATCCTTTTTCGCGGTAACCGCTAGAAGTTTCTCCGTTTTCTGCAGTCCATTGCAATGGGAAAACTGGGAATCCTAATTTATCTCCATCACGTTTTGATAATTTACCATTACCTACCGGTTTTAAAATTAACGGTAAATGCGCAAATTCTGGAGCTTGCCAATCAAAAGCGCGGTATAACATATAATGCAATGGTAAAGATGGTAACCATTCTTCCCCACGAATTACATGTGTGGTACCTTGTAAATGGTCATCAACAATATTTGCTAAATGGTACGTTGGCATGCCGTCTGATTTGTACAGCACTTTATCATCTAACAAAGAAGTTTCAAACTTAACTTCTCCACGAATAATATCTTGTAAAACTAAGGTTTCGTCGATTGGTGTTTTAAAGCGAATTACGTAATTATCGCCGTTGTACAAACGCGCTTCAACTTCTTGTTGCGTCATGTTTAACGACGTTTTAAGTTCGTTACGCGTAGAATGGTTGTAAATAAATGTTTTTCCGTTGCTTTCAAAAGCTTTGCGCAATTCATCTAATTCTTCAGACGAATCAAACGCATAATATGCCCAGCCGTTGTGTACCAACTGCATGGCATAATCTTTATATAAATGTTTACGATCGGATTGACGGTAAGGACCATATTTTTCGTTTTTTCCGATAGTTTCGTCGGGAGAAATACCCAACCAAGCTAAAGCTTCAAAAATATAATCTTCTGCTCCCGGAACAAATCTATTTTGATCTGTATCTTCAATACGAATATAAAAAGTTCCGTTATGTTTTTTAGCGAATAAGTAATTGAATAAAGCGGTTCTAACCCCACCGATATGCAAAGGTCCTGTAGGACTTGGTGCAAAACGCACGCGAACTTCTTGTGACATTTTATTTTTTTTTACAAAGATACAATTATCCTTAGGTTATAATAAATTAAAATATTGTAAAATATTAAGCTCTTTTATCAATTAAAACAATTGGTTTACGGCTTAATGGGTTAAATATTATTTTTTGTAAAGCTTCGGCAGTTGCAACCTCAACTTTTGGCGTTACACGCAATTTGGCTCTAAAATGATCTTTAATTGCATCAACATCGGCTTCGGCATCAGCCTTAAATGCAATTTTTATAACAATCTCGTCGGTACCTAATTCGTTGTGCCAAATTTCTATAACATGATGCTCGATGTTATCAAAATATGCTAACGCATCGTGCATGGCAGGCGGATACAAGGTTGTACCTTTGTATTTTACCATTTGCTGCTTTCTACCTTCTACCGGACCAATACGATAGGTTGTTCTTCCGCATTTACAAACTTCAGCATGTTTACGAACTACATCACCAGTTTTAAAACGAACTAACGGAATGCCTTGCACGCCTAATGTTGTAACCACCAATTCACCGCTTTCTCCATCGGGAACTACCTGATCATTTTCGTCTAAAATTTCGGTTATAATTAATTCTGGAATTACGTGACCGCCCATAAAATGATCGCATTCGGTAAAAGCTGCTCCCATTTCGGTTGATGCATAGGTAGAATGTAATTTTACATTCCATTTCTCAGCAATTTTTTGAGCTAAAATGGTTGGTTGTAAATCAGCTGTTCGTAACGCTTCGCCAATACAAACAACAGCTTGAACGCTTGATTCTTGATAAGGAATGTTATTTTTTTCGGCAAAATCAATCATCTTTAACAAGAAAGAAGGTACGCCAATTAAAAACTTCGGTTTGTATTTAAAAATGCTATCCCATTGCATTTGCGGAATACCAGATCCTATTCGGATTACGCCACATTTTAATTCGCGTAAGCCTAAAAAATAAGCCAATCCGGCCATAAAACGACGGTCAATTGTGGTCATTAATTGCACCACATCGCCCGGTTGTACTCCAGCAATTTGAAACGATGTCATTTCATTAAACGCCAAACGATCTAAATCTGTATCGGTTAAACCAAAAGTTACTGGCGAACCTAAAGTTCCGGATGTTGTAGCATAATCGCGAATTTCGTGTTGTGGCACACAAAAAAAATCGTCATTATAGGTTTGAATATCGTTTTTGCTGGTTGTGGGTAATTTTTGTAAATCTTGTAAGATTTTAATGGTGCTTACATCAATACCATGAGCCGCAAATAAACGGCTGTAAAAAGGGGAATTTTTAGCAACAAAAAGTAATTGTTCTTGCAGTTTAGCTTCTTGCAATTCCTGAATGCTATTTGCTGGTAAATAATGGTTTTGAACTGACATTTATAACTTTTTGTTTAATTTTTTAATTGCTTTTTTGATGCGGTCCTTATCCGTTTGATAAGGAATTTCACAAGCTAAAGCTTGGGTAAAAGCTGCGTGCGCTTGTTTGTACATTTTTTGTTGGTTAAACACACGTCCGGCAATATCATATGCTTGCCAAAGGTCGGGATTTAGCCGAATTAATTGCTGTATTTTTTCTTCAGAAATAAAAACGTTTTGTTTTAAATCGGTTTCAATTTCTTTTTTTATGTTTTTATACGCCAAATAGGTAGGATGTTTTTGAGCGATAAAGCTTGAATCGGCTGGAATAGTTACTGCATCATCAAACAAAACAGCATTTGAATGCGATGCATTAAAAATTTGGTTTAAATCATAACAAACCATTGCACCTAATTGATATGGGGAAGATGAAACCCACATTTTAAGCTTATTTGGCTCGAAAAGCACAGCATGATGTGCCATTAATTGGTTTAAAGCTTTTTCGTTTCCTAACCCAATAAATTCATTATTTAAACCTTGGGTAGAACGCAGCATTTCGGTCAGGTTTTCAGGATTCCAAACGGTTTGCTTTTCAAAGTTTTCTTCAATTACCTCAAAACGATATTGCGTGTGGCTGTTTGCTACATGTTCTTGATTTCGATCATCGGCCGTGTACGTTTCGGACTGAAAATGATTGGTGCAAATTAAAAAATCTTGATTGGGTTCGTAAACATCAAACTTATTGGGCGACATTTCAATAACCACCGCTTTATTGTCGGCAGCCGATCCAATCAGCAAACTTTCTGACACAAAAACTTCTTTGCTTTTAGCAATGGTAATGGCTTGCTCAATATTTTCAGCTTGTTCTAAAATTTGTCGCGCAACCATAGAAACAGGCGTTTTTGCTTTTAACGGAATATCCGATTTGGCTGCGTTTAAACTTACCGAAATGCCTTTAACGTTCATTCCAGAAACAACACCAACCATTCCGGGCCAAGAAATTGATGCAAAGGCAAAACCTTGATCAGGATTTACAAATTGCACCATTTTGTTTTGAGCAAAGGCATCGCCCGCATAAAAATCAAAATTACGCCCAATTAATACATCACCATCGGTTGTATTTGCACCCCAAACAGCTAAGGAAGAACAGCCAACCAAAGCCAAATCTTGCATGGCATGCCCAATATCGTGCGCACCGTGCAAATATAATGCACGTTGGAACTTAGGAGCTACCCAATTGTACGAATCTGAGGAGAATTGCGACAACATATAAATTTCGCGCAAATGCGAATCTGTGATATGCAAATGCATATCACGGTTGTACCAACGTAAAAACTTAATTAATAATTTTTGTTTGAATTTAGATGGAATGTTTGTTTCTATATTATCAAAAAAAGATTTTTCTTGAAACTGATATAAATCTTGAGTTAGCAATCCGGTATAATATCCTATTTCTTCAGGCGAACCGCTTACCATTAATTCCCAATTGTTGTATTTATTTTTTTGCAGAAAATGATGCTGAACCTTTTTAAAGCTATCCGTTTCTACTTGCAAAGGCTGATTTAAAGCAATTGGCTGTAAATCGGGAGTAAACGTTAACGATTTTTTTACCCGCAACTTGTTATTTGCAAACATGCAAATAAACCCAAAACGCCAATTTGTATTTCTTTAAATCTGATCATTAATTTTATTTAGTAAATAATTTTTACCTAATATTTCGCTACAAGTTGCAACAGCACCAATGGTAACGCCTAAAATACCATGCATATTTACGCCTTGCCCCGTAAAATAAAGATTTTTAATTTTAGATTGTGGCGCAATAAAATGACGCAAAGGTTGGGTTGCATCTTTTACCGGACCGTATAAATTGCCTTGGTTACCGCCAATGTAATCGCGGTAAGAAAGGGGAGAAGCGGTATGCACGGATGTTATGGCCGTTTTTAATTCCGGAATTATTGTTTCTGCTTTTTTAAGCAGCACCTGGGTTATATCGGTTTTAACTTGTTCGTAAGCTGTACCACGCAAACTTGGGTTAGCTACCGTATTTTTAGTTGTTTTCCAGTTTTTAACCGCATCAAAATCCATATAAGTTAAAATACAAATGCTTTCTGCAAAGGCAGGATTTGATTTAGATGCGCTCATTACCAAAACCATTTTAGAAAACTTTTGATTGATTGGAACTATTTGTAACGAATCCGCTTCTGAAACATGTAAATAAATGTTATGATTTGCGTATTTAACCGAATTGGGTTTTAGCTGAATAAAAACAGTAAATGACGCTACCGTATCTTCTAAACTTAAAATACGATTGCTATATGCCTTTTTAAACTGATTTAAACCTACTTGATGCAACGTAGTTTTTGGATCAATATTGGATATAAACGCTTTTGCGTGCACTTTTACATTGTTTTTTAACACTGCAGCATTAATTTCACCTTCGTTAACCTCATAACCAAGCACTTCGGCATGTTTAAAAAGCTCCACCTTATGTTTGCGTAATTGTTGCACCAACAAGCGTGTAATTTGGCTGCCTCCGCCTAAACATCGAAACGCACTTTGTATGTACGAATTCATAATTAATGCGTGCATATAAAACGGAGTATTTTTATAACCTGCATATAAAAAGCTATTTCCGCATAAAACGGCTTGTAGTTTTTTATTCGTTGTAAGTTGTTCTAAGTAAGATGCGAGCGAAAGGCTAAAAATAGCTGCATCGTATTGTCCTTCTGCTTGCATATTATATAGCGGAAATTGCGCACATATATTTTGAATATCTGCAACATATTGCTTTAACGCTTTTTCTTGATCTGGAAAAAATGGAGATAATTGCTTTACAAAATTATCATAACCTTGTGCTAATGGATAACGTGTTGTATCATCTTCAAAACAAACCCAATCAAACGCATCGACATCTAATTGTTGCAGTTTCAAATCTGACATAATGCCCAGGTATGAAAAATAGGTGTGTAAATTTTGTCCGGGTAGCAAACCACCAATGTAATGCACACCGGTATCAAAAATTGTTTTGTTGCGCACAAAAGTTTGTAAACATCCGCCGTATTGGTTGTTTTTTTCTAAAACGCAAACCTTTTTACCTTCTTTAGCTAAAAGCAATGCCGAAACCAGGCCGCCTAAACCGCTGCCTACAACAAGAACGTCATATAAAGTTGTTGCATTAATTTTTGACAAAATGGGTAATATTATAAGTTTGATACGTTATTTTATACCCTAAATGTAGTAAAACCGAATTGAAATCGGGGTTGTACAACAACACAATTTCTGTAAAACCTTGTAATTGAGTTGGTTCAAAAGTTGTTACATCAATTGTTTTAGAAATCAGTAATTTTGAAATTCCGGCAACAGGTGTTACAACATATTGAATGTTTCTGTGTATTAAAATGTAATTAGATTGTGCTACGGCACGTTTTTCTATATCAGCAATATGGGTATAAATTTTTCGAGTGCTTTGCTGTAAAGCCAAAATACAATCTAATTGGCCGTAATCATCAGCCCAATGCATCAATTTTTCTTTTTTACCAAAAAAAGCATTTAGTGCGTGGTAGTTTTGCTTGTTTTGCTCAAAATCTGAACGAACGGCCTGAATTACTTCTTCCTCTTTATACAAATAACTCAAAAGTAATTTCTTTTTAAAATAATTTGCATCTTCTAACTGCAAGCGCAACGCATCAAATTCAACTTTAAAATACGCTGCAATATTTTTCGCCTTTTCAGAATAAGTTGTTCCAAAAGCTAAATCAGCATGTAAAATACGTTTGCCCACGCTGGTACTTAAGGTTCCGTCATAAGCAATAAAATCGCCTTTAGGCATAACTTCGCTATGTCCGTGTATATAAAACGGAACAATATCTAGCTGCAGCTGATCGGCCAAATAAAATGCACCTTTATGAAAACGTTTAACCGAATTATCGTACGACCGGGTACCTTCGGGAAAAACAACAATAGAATAACCCATTGCTATTTTATCTTTCAGTAATTCGGCACCATTTTCTATGCCTTTAGAAACTGGATAAAACCCAGCGGCACGAACAATACGACCGAAAATAGGAGAATTCCAAACCCAATCATTCACAAAAAAGATAATTTTTGGCACGCGCATTCCAATAAGCAACGTATCTAAAAACGAAGCGTGATTGGCGATAATTACAGCAGGTTTTGCAAAAGTTTCGCCATACGGATTGTAGAACTTATTTTTAATAAATGGATTTAGATTGATAATTAACGTCATGTATTTTGACATAAGCCAACTAAACCAACCTTGCTTTTTTTGTTTAGAAACGGGTAAAACTAAAAATACCAATCGGCCTAAAACGGAAACAGAAATAGAAATGATTCCGTAAAAAATAAAGAATAAAACGCTTAAAATAAATAAACGAATTGTGTACGGAGAAAGTCCTTTTTTAACGCGATTTACTACCATAATTTTAAAAATCATGGGGTAAAAAACAAAGGTGATAATAACAGCAGCAAAAACACCTAAAAGCGAAACGCTAGCAATAGAAAGCAAGGCCGGATGTTTAGCAAAAATTAAGGCACCAATGGCTAAAACGGTTGTAAGTACAGCCAATAAAATAGAGGTACGGTAAGTTTGTAATTCGTTAGCGCCTGTGGTATATTCTTTTTGTAAAGCCGATGTCATAAAAATGGCAAAATCTACCCCATGTCCAAAAACCAAAGTACAAACAATTGCACTAAAGATATTTAATTCTAAACCAAAAGCGCCCATTAATCCGGCAGTAACTAATCCGGTTAAAGCAATAGGTAACATGCTAAAAAGTACCCATTCTAATCGTTTAAAAAAGAACCACAAAATAGCAATTACAGCTAAAATAGAATAATCAATTAAATGATTAAAATCGGTTTTTAGTTGTCCTAAATACGTTTCGTTTAACTGCTTGCGATCAATAACCAAAACTTCTGGCAAACTTTCTATTTCAGTAATAAAAGCTTCACGATGCACTTCATCTAACTTAACCAAAGTTGCATTGGTAATAAATCCGTTTTTCTCGGTTACAAAATCTGCAACGGCTAATGCCTGAATAGCATTATAATCGGCTAATTGTAAAGCAGAAAAACCAGCATCTAATTTGTTGTAAAAGGATTGATGCGCATCGAGCGAAAAACCATATTTTTCTCCCTCAGTTACTAAAATCTTCTTTGTATTATTTTTATGCTTATCCCAAAAATTGGCCCATTTTGCAAAAGCTTGATGCTGCTCTTTTTCCGATTGAACCGCTGGTTGTAAACCGGTAAATTGAATTATTTTTTGTTGTGCAATAGCTTGTTGTAAAACCGAATCTATTTGCTTTTGATGCGTTAGCACGGCATCAAAATTGGTACCGTAACTTACTACATAAACCGATTTTGCTTGGTTATGCAGTAAAGCATCTAATTTATTTTCAACCGTTTTTAAATGATTGGGCATAAAATTTAAGCCTGCCAAATCGTTGTTATATTGCACCTTAGTAAAGGTAAATAAGCTAATAAAAATTACTACCAAGCAGGTAACAATTAACGCTTTGTTTTTTTCGAACGGATATGCTGCTATTTTATCAACAATAGAATTTTTAGCATTCTCCGTTTTAGGTTTATAAATGTGCGGAATAATTAACAAGGAAAAAATAGCCGAAGAAAGAATAGCAACAGATGCAAAAACGCCCAAATCTATTAACGCTTCGCTATGTACAAAAAGCAAACACAAAAAGGCAACCGCATTGGTTGCAGCGCTCATAATTAAAGGTTTGGTAATTTCTTTATATAATTCTTTCGGATCGTTATGACGTTTAAAATGGGTTAAAATATGCAACGCATAATCAATTGTTATTCCAACCAAAACAGCAGAAATACTTAATGATATAGCAGAAATAGTTGTTTTTAATAACGCCAAAATGGCCAAAGCAAAAGCTCCGGCAAAAATAGTTGGAATAAAAATAATTATTGGAATACTAATGCGGCGGTAAAACAGAACCAACAAAACCATTAACGTGGTCATAGAAACCAAAATGGTAGAAAAAATGTCTGATTTTATTTGTTGTGCATTCGCATCAGCTACCAAAGCAGCGCCAAATAAACTTACCTGTGCTTGGTTAGCGAATTCTGTATTAAGTTGGGTTTGAATGGTGGTCAGATAATTCACAAATTGTGTATTAACCTGGGCGTCTTCAATACTTTTTTTGGGGTAATAAACAGTAAGATTTGCGTGCTATCTGCGCTGGTAACAAAACCGTTTTGGACGATAAATTGCGAACCTGCACTTTGGTTTTGCAAGTTTTTTAATCCCACAAAAGCTAAACCTAACGGATCGTTTTGTATGTAACGCGAGGCAACAAATCCGTTGGGAGAAAGTAACGTATTAAAGTTTTGTTGTACCTGATTTTTTAAGCTATCTGAATGAACCTTGAAAGCCAATTGTTCATAATCTTGATCAGTTAAAAATAATGGCAAATTTTGTTGAACAAATTGATAGGTTTCTTCTACAACTTCCTGATCAATAAAACCTTGAACGTTTTCAATATAAACCGAATCTGTACGAATAGTATCGTAAAATTTTTGGGCAAGCAATAAAGCAGCATCTAAGGTTGCATTCGCATCTTTTTCAATTAAAACCGTTATTTTATCAGAAAAATTGAGCTGCTGAACCACCTTTGTGGTTAATTGTGCTTGTTCATTTTTAGGCAAAATTCGCATCACATTTTCATCAAAAGAAATGCGTGATCCTAAATACCCACAAAAAACTAAAAATAACAACGCACTTAATAAACCAAGTGCTTTATTTTTAGCAAAAAATAAATACGTTTTATAAAAAAAATGATGCATTACGAAGGTTATTTGGCTCTTCTAGCTCTTAAATCAAAAAATAAATAACTAACTACCCCAAAAACAATAGCGCCAAGCGTTGCTAGGGTAAAACTACCAATAAGATATTGTAGTAAGTTGTGTTTGATGGAATGAAAGTTTACATCGTGCAGATTAAGAATAATTGCTTTAGAAGGAAAAATTTTATTTCCTACCCAAACTGATGCAAACAAAACAAACGGGATCATTGGGGCGAAACTGATGTTAGAAAATGCAAAAGTAATTACTTTGTTAAGCTTAAAAACTAAAGATAAACTAATAGATAAAGCCAAGTGAAAACCCCAAAAAGGAGATAATCCGATAAAAACACCCAAAGCAATAGAAAGTGCTTTTACACGGGGCGAGTCGTTAACAGAAAGAATTTCTTCTTTAATAAACTCTTTTAAGTTTTTGGACTTATATTGCTTAATAAGCTTTTTAGGTTTAATATAGCAAAATAGCACCAAAACCAAAACGGTATTAAGCGCACTGATGCGCATAAAATCGGTCACGGGCCTAAAGTGCGAAACGCGTTCGGTAGGATCGTACAAAACCTGAATCGGAACATTTTTTACCGGCACATCGTTCCATGCCGTGCGCACAATAACTTCAATTTCAAACTCAAATTTGGTTGTGTAAAATTTAGTTGGTAATGCTTTTAATGGATAAGCTCGAAAGCCTGATTGCGTGTCAGACAAGGCAATATCAGTTTCAAACTTAAACCAAAAGTTAGAAAACTTGTTGCCAAAACTACTTTTTTCGGCACCGATTCATCGCTCATGTTACGGCTGCCAATTAATAAAATGGGCTGCGTAGCTTGCTCTATTTCAGTAATAAAAACTGGTAAATCTGAAGGAAAATGTTGTCCGTCAGAATCAATTGTAATGGCATAATCAAAACCTAAAGCAAGTGCTTTTTTAAACCCCATACGCAATGCCATACCTTTACCTTGGTTTTTAGCTAAAGTAAGGGTTGTAATTTGCGAATAGCTTTCTAAAATTTGTGCGGTACCATCGGTACTGCCGTCGTTTACTACAATTACATCAGGTACATATTGCAAAACACCGTCTAAAACTCGTTGTAAAGTTTTAGCGTTATTGTAGGTTGGAATTAAAACGCAAATTTTAGTTGTTGCAGCAGGGCTTACCATTAGTTCAATTTTTTTATCTCGTCTAAAGTAAACTTATTCGAGGTTTCAACATATTGTTTAATAAACGTTTGCAACTTTGCATCAGTATTTTTGTACTGAGAAAAAATAACAGCTTTATCTTCGTCAATATTAGCATTGTATTTTAATAAAGCTGGCGTATTTTGCTGAATGGTTAAGCGAATAAATCGCAATTCTACTTGATTGGGATGCGAAGCAATTAACTGATTAAGTTGCGTAGCTCCCGTTTTAAATAAATCTTTTTTTTGCTGTTTGCCTTTTTCAAACTTAGATTGAACCATTTTACCTGCAGCTTGATATGCAATTAAAACCGGATCTTGCGTGGTCCATTGGTTGGTTGTTTGGTAAAATTGTAAAGCTTGTGTTTTATTAGTTTGCGCCGATTGAAACTGCTTGCGGGCCGAATCTAAATCTGCAAAAAAAAGCATAAAAGCACTTATACAAGTTAGTAAAAATTTCATACCGTTTCTATTTTAAACGTGCTTGATAATTTTAACGCAGTAACATCATTAAAATAAGTGGTATTTTTCACTTTTATCCCTGCATCTATTTCATTTATTTCTAATTCTAACCGCAAAATTGGTGTAACTTCGGGGTTAATTAGCGCCATAAACTTAATGTTGTTTGATTGTACTAAGCTAAGTTTATGTGCTACAACTTGTTCTGTAATTTCTTTAATAATTTGCATCATACAAACACCTGGCAAAACCGGATTATTTGGAAAATGCCCCGAAAAAATTTCGTGCGCTGGATTTAAAACCACTACGGCTTCAACCAAATTGGAATCGTTTTTTGAAAGTTGTTCTACGTGATATAAATTTGGAAATAACATAATAATTGAGCTATATATTTGACAAATATAACTTTTTTATTTTTTGTTGAAATAGCAATGCGCAGCAAGTTTAAAAATTGAAGTTTTTTACCAAAAATATACTTATCCTTTTTTTTAAAGTTATAATTCTAAAGCTTACCCATTTCATGTTTACAAAATATTTAAACGTATCTAAAGAAATATTATATAAAACCGGAAACAATCAGTTTTATAACGCCATAAAAATTACCTTTTGTGCGTTGGTATCGTTTTTGTTTTTTTATCATAACGAAAATGTTGCTTTTGCCTTTTCGGCAACATTAGGTGCAATGCTTTGTGCTCCGATTGATATTAGCAGCAACTTAAAACACAAAATAATTGCTTTGGTTAGTACGTCGGTATTAATTCCGGCAATTTCAATTTTACTTACTTCTATTTACGATGTGTTTTGGCTGTTTTTTGCCGTTTTTAACATATTAGTTTTTTTTAGCGCCATTATTTTTTTGTACGGACAAAGAGCTTCTTTAATGTCGTTTACCTTGCTTTTAGGCATAAGCTTATCGTTTATTCATCACAGCACGCCAAGCGATGCGTTAGCTAACGGCATTCATATGTTTTATGGGGGAATGATTTATTTATTCATTTCTATTGTATTTTACTTTTTAATGCCTTCCCGTTATATTAACATGGAAATTGCAAATTGTATGGATTTGGTTGCCCAATATTTAAAATTGCGATCGTTGCTTTGGGCCGAAAATCCGGATGTAGAAAGCATTAAACGCCAACAATTAGAATTGCAAATTACCATAAACGAATCGTTCGATAAAATTCGTGAATATTTGGTTTTTAATAAGGTCAGAACCATTAACTCCAATAGCAGCCGCAAATCGTTAATCGCTTTAACCTCGTTAGTTGAAATTATGGAGCTTGCTATTTCTATTACTTTTAACAATCGAGAAATTAAGGCTAAATTTGGCAAAAACACCGAAATTTTATTGGGCTTTAAAAATCTAACTCACGATTTTTACGAAACCATTTTGCATCTTTCAAATACAATTAAACTGCATGCAAAATACCATTCTCCGTATTCGTTAACCAATCAGTATAAAGTTTTAGAAGATAAAATTAAAGCCTTTTGCGAACTACAAAACTGGGAACCTTATAGCGAAAATCAGATTGCCTTTAACAACATTTTGTTTTACATGGACAAACAAATTGAAAAGATTAAAGGTTTAGAACGCGTATATAAAGAACGTGTAAATGCTGATGAGCTTCGCGGAAAATACAAAGATTTAGAAAAGTTTTTTACCCCCGAACATTATACGTTTGAAACCTTGGTTGAAAACCTAAACTTTAAATCGGCGTATTTTAGATATGCCATTCGCATGACCGTTGCCATGGCAGCCGGATTGCTTATTGGTCGTTGGATTGATTTAAAAAACGAATACTGGATTTTATTAACCATTGTAGTTATTTTACGTCCGGGATATGGGCTAACCAAAGCCCGAACTAAAAATCGGGTAATTGGAACCATTATTGGCGGCATTATAGGAATAATTATTTTAAACTTTATTACTGATACGGTAACATTAAGCTTTATTACCGTAAGCGCCATGTTATTGGGTTATTGGTACAGTAGTATTGATTACCGCGTGGGCGTTACCTTTATTACCTTGTACATTATTTTAGTTTACGGAATTTTAAATGCTGGCGCAGAAATAAGCTTGCTTTTTAGAATTATTGATACGCTTATTGGTGCCTTAATTGCATTTTTAGCAGCCAATTATTTATGGCCGTTTTGGGAGTTTAAATCGATAAAAGATATTCTAGAAAAATCTATTTCTAGCACCATTGCATATATTTACGAAGTAAAACAATTGTACATAAATAAAGCTGAGGTAACGGTAGCATACAAAATTGCGCGTAAAGATGCCTTTGTTGCCGTTGGTAACTTAATGGCTTCGTACCAACGTTTGGTGCAAGAACCTAGAAATAAACAGCAAAACCGTGCCGAATTGTACGAAATTGCCGTGCTAAACCAAACCTTGGTTGCTGCAACAGCGGGCGTAGGAACTTTTATACAATCTCACAAAACAACAGAAGCTTCTAAAGCTTTTGAAATTGTGGTGAATAACATTGTGCATAACTTAGATTTAAGCTTGATTCACGTTGGTGCTAATGTAGAACATCCGGTTGGCAGCGAAGCTGATTTTAAAGCGAATATTAGCCGTTTAAAAGATATTAGAAAAGAAGAAGTTGATGTGCAACCTATTTCTGAACAAGAAAAAATAGTTAAGATTGAAGAATCTCAGCTTATTATTGATCAGCTTATTTGGATGGTAAACCTTTCAGAGCAGATTGAGAAAAAAGCGCGTGATATTAAATAAAAAAATCCCATCAAATTGATGGGATTTTTTTTATAGCTTTTGTAATTGAATTTCAATATCGAAATTATAATGTTTTAGTTGCACCGAAGTTGCTTGCTGGTAAGAATCAGTTGTAAAATGTACAGCAACCTTTTTTTTGCGTTTGGCATAAACAATACGCTCTAAAGCTTCATTCTTCTTAAATAAAAAGTAGTTTTTGTTTTTAATGGTTGCTTTAAAAACTTCTTCTTCTACTGCAATTTGTTGCGCTTGCGTTTGCCAGGTTGTGTTTAGCATAATAAACAAATCATGACTTAAAATATTTAAAATTATTTTTTTGTCCAAATCGGGCATGGCATAATTTTTATTATATCCGCCCTTAAAAACGGTAATATCTAGCAACGTATTGCCAAATTCGGTGGTTAAAACCACGCGATGCTGATCGTTTGGCAAAGCTTTTACAACCAGCAAACCCGAAACCTGATGTTTATAAGCAGAAATGGTTGCGCTATAAACATAATCTTGCTCAGCGTTTGCAAAATACGGATTGTAAACCATTTGCGTTTTGGGTTGCAAATTTGTTACGGGTTGGTAACTTTTGCACGAAAACAAAAGAAATAAAAGCGCGCTAAAGGTTAAAAACCGAATCATTTATGGGTTGATTTATTTTTTTGTTTGCAAATGTTATTACTGAGTAATCGTTATTAGGTTCAATCATTTTAGATTGTTTTACCAATTGATCTTTGGCATCAAAATACAATTCAATAGCTTTAATATATTTGGCCAAATCTTTATCCTTAGGTACCAATTTAACCATATAATCGGCATCAATTTTAAAATAAGAGATGTTAAAATCGGCATCATTAAACATGTTCCCGTTAATAGATCCAGAAATTAACTTACTCATTTTTTCGAACTGTTTATTGCTTGCCAAATCGACAGAACTTTGTTTGCCTTGGTTGTTTACAAACAGCTTTTTATCTTTAAAAACAACAGTATATTTGGTTGGCGTATCATATTGCCAACGCAACTTATTATCGGCCTTTAAATGTAAGGTTCCGGTTGAAGTTATGGGCTTGTTTAAAAAACTAATATGTTTGGTTTGGGTAAAATTTGCGGTTAAGGTTTGCAGCGCGTTAGATTCGGCCGTAACCTTGTTTTTAAACGCAGTTATTTCGGTTGGTGATAAGGGCGTTTGGCCAAAAGCCAAAGGCTGAATGAGAAATAAAAACAGAAAAGCGATTAATTTATTCATTTTTGTATGCATCTAAATCCAATAATTCATTCAAAGGTACAACAGTTAGTTGTTGCTTTTTAATTTCTAGCAACAATTGTTCCAGAGCTTCAACGGTTTGGTTAGATGTATCGTGCAGCAGAATAATTCCGCCAGGTTTTAATTTGCGTTTTACCCGATTAAAAACTTCCTCAGAAGTTTTACTAATGGTATCTAACGAACGGATATTCCACCCAATACAAACTAATTTATTTTTTTTAATTGCTTTTGCAATAGCAGGATTGGTTACGCCAAATGGCGGTCTGAACCAATTGGGTTTTACACCAATTTGATTGATTATTACTTGTTGATTGCTGTGAATTTCATTATACACATTTTGTGTGCTTAAAAAGCCCATTTTTGCTGTGTGTGAATACGTATGATTAGCTAAAATATGACCTTGCTTTACAATTTGTTTTGCAATTTCGGGATATTGTTCGATTTGCTTTCCGATGCAAAAAAAAGTTGCCTTACAATTATGCTTCGCTAAAATGTTTAAAACTTGTAATGTAAATGGGGTAGGGCCATCATCAAACGTTAAGCTAATAGTTTTGTTTTTATAATTGCCCTTGTAGCGAGCAGGTAAAAAAAACTGCAAACGCATATCAAAACTTGCCCAAGCTAAAAGTCCAAGAGCTAAAATTAACAACACCAAAAACGAGGTGAGGTTATACAAACTGAATATATAGCCAGTGGATATCAAAAAGAATAGGATGGGTAGTTTTTGATTATACAAATGTATTCTTGTCAAGAATTTTCAAGTATTTAAGGGATTTAAAAAAAATTTGTATCCTTTTAAAAGAAATAAAGAAAAACAAATATAATACAGTGTCAAAATAATGCTTTTAGTGCTTTTATTAAGCTTGGTTATAATTTCTAACGCATACCATACTAAAATAATAACAACAGGTACTACTTTTACTGTACGCCATTTTAATTGACTGAAAATGTTTTTCTTGCCAATTATCATCAACTATTTTTATTTCATTTATTTTAGTTCCTCTAGTCGAATTAGCAACAGGTACTGTTAACCATAAATCATCATTCGGAGATTCAATCTTATTTCTATTTCTCCAATCTCTTTTCGTGTAATCAACATCATCTAAAAACACAAAAATGTCAACCATATTAATCATATCGAAAACACCTTTCCATGGAATATAATTAGATTGTAAAATTGCTATCTTTTTTTTCACTTTTATTGTATATTAATAATATCAATTGTAGCAGCACAATTTGTAAGTATTAACGTAAGTTTTCAGAAATATTTCATTTTTAAATATATTAATTTTAACTTAATTTTTAACACTTTTAAAATAAAAAACGGATTAATTCCAACTTAAAGAATCAATCCGCATAACAAGCTATTTTTTTATTTTAGCGCTGTATCAAAACCAACGAAAAATCTTTTTCATGATTCTGATTCACAACCAAAACCAATTTAGGTTGGTTATTTCCATCTTTATAAACAAAGGTTTTAGAAACTTTTTGGTGTTTTAAAAGTTGCGCAGCTAAACCAAAACCAAAAGCAGATGCTGTATCATATTGTCCAATTACATGTTTGTAATGTAAAATAGTTTGTGTTGGAAAAAAAGACAGAATTTCAGAATTACTACTTTCATTTCTAAAATCGGCATTCAAACCTAAAACTACCGCATCAATTTGCGCAATTGTTTTATTATTTCGGTTTAAAAACGTGTCAATCCAAGCTTTTAAATCTGAAACCGAATTTGCAATTTCAACATCTAAAACTTCGGCATAAGTTGCTTCTGATTGCGTTTCAGACAAAACATAAAAATTAGCTCCTTCACTATAAACAGCAGCATTTGTGTTTTTGTCCGATCGAATTATTTCGGCAATTTGTAATAACTTAATGGTATCTGCGCTCAGCTCGTCAATTCCACCAATCAAAACTTGTTTCGCTTCATTTTGCTGTACTTGCAACAATCCGTCTAATAAAGCCATTTCGAAAGACGAATCTCGGTTTACATACGTAAAATTATAACCTTTGCATTGTAAACGTAATGCAATTTGAGCCCCAACGGTATTGTGAGTAGATTGAATAAATGAGGTTGGTGTTAAAAATTGTTCGTCGTTATCTAAAATCGTTTTTAAAAACTTTTCAGAATCTTCAATACAACCTAAACCTGTGCCTGTAATAACCGCATCAGGAATTGTAACCTCAGCTTCATTTAAAGCAACTTGTGCCGCATAAATGCCCATTTTAACGCCACGAGCCATGCGTCTAATCATATTCGGAGCAATTAAACTTTTATAATCGGGTTGTACTGCAAAAGTTACATGTTCTGTCAAAGGCATGTACAAATCAGCTGCTAATAATGCATCTTGTGCTACAATGGTTCCGATTCCGTTAATATAACATTTTGCCATTATTTTGTAAAAATTATAGTAGAACAATTACCACCAAATCCGAAAGAATTGGATAATACGGTTTGTATGTTTGCCGATTTAAATGTGGTTTCAGGAATTAAATGAAACTCAGGCATTGGGGTTTCAAAATTTAAATTAGGAAAGATGCATTGGTGCTGAATTGCTAAAACGCAGTAAACAGCTTCAATCGCAGCAGCAGCAGCTAACGTGTGCCCTGTAAATGCTTTGGTTGATGAAAACGGTGGTACATAATTGCCAAAAGTGCGCACTAAAGCGCGACCTTCTGATAAATCATTATTTGGCGTTGCCGTTCCATGTACGTTTATATAATCTATTGCTTGAGGTTGCATTTCGGCAACAGCCAAAGCTTTTTCCATAGCTAAATAAGCACCTTCGCCATTTTCTGACGATGCAGTTTGATGAAAGGCATCATTTGCATTTCCGTAACCCGAAACATAAGCTAAAATTTCTTTATTATCTGCCAACGCAACAGCTTCATCTTCTAAAACCAAATAAGCAGCAGCTTCACCTAAGTTCAATCCTTTTCTGTTAGCATCAAACGGCGTATTATACGTATCAGATAAAATCATTAAGGTTTTAAACCCATTAATGGTAAATTTAGATAAAGCATCTGTTCCGCCAACAATTACGCGTGCTGCGCGCGCCTGATTTAATTAATCGGGCACCTAGCATAATGGCATTCGCAGCCGATGAACATGCGGTAGAAATGGTGGTAACCAAACCATTTAATCCTATCAATTCCGCTATTTGATGGGTTGAATGCCCTGCATCATGTGAAGTAATAAAACGTTGAATTTCTGGATTTTCTAAAAACTCATAAAAATATTTTTCAGTAAAATCCATTCCGCCTACGCTGGTAGATGATATAAAAGCGGTATTTCGGTTATTACAATCCGTTATTTGAGCTTGTTGTAACGCTTGCTTAACTGCATAAGCACCTAACAAAGCAGTACGAGTATAGGTATGGTTTTGGGGTAATTGTAAAGCTTGCTCTAAATCAGCATTAGTAAGTTTTACTTCGCCCACTAAAATTTCATCTTTATGGCGGGTTTCAAACAGCTTAATTTTATCAATCCCTATTTTACCGTTTTGTAACGACTCAAAATTTTCGGCTACGGTGTTACCAATAGCCGAAATAATTCCCATGCCTGTAATAGCAACTCGTTTGCTCATGCTTTTTTATTTAGTACGGTGCGTTGTAATATAGTCAGCCATGGTTGTAACCGACTGAAAAATTGTTTTTCCTTCTTTCGGATCCGTTAACTTAATCCCGTAATCTTTGTCTAATAATACAATAAGTTCTAATGCATCAATAGAATCTAATCCTAATCCATCGCCAAAAAGCGGATCGGTATCCTGAATATCAGCAACTGTAATATCTTCTAAGTTTAAAACGTCAATAATTTTCTCTTTTAATTCTGTTCTTAAATTTTCCATTTTTTATATAAAAAGTTTATCTAATTCGTTACGTGAATGTATTTTTTCGCCTTGCTTTTCTACTAAGTAAACAACGGCATTGTATTTATTTTCTAGTACATCAATCCAACCACAAAGTACTTTATTTACATTTTTATGTTGTACTAAATATTCGGGATAACTGTACATTAATTTAGCATCAAAGTTTTCTGAAACAAAAAAACAACTTTCGGTTTGTAATTTATGTTTTATACTTACTTCGCCCAAACAAATATTAGGCAAGGTATAAACAAAAACAGCCGGGCTCGGGTAATATTCTTGCTTATTCTGAATGCTTTTTTGATGCTTTAAATCAGTATCTAAACTTGCAGCGCGATTCATAAATACCAACGCAATATTTTTATCTGATTCGTTTTGTAAAATAGGCTCTGTAGCTAAAAAAGTAAGTTTACTTAAATGATCCATTTTAAAAAATTTAGCATAATCGTAGCCTAAACTTTTATATGCATTTTTAAAAAAGCTATTTAAATCAGGGGCTGTTTCATCTTCAAAAACAACAGTATCATTTACAACTATTTTATGCCCTTTTATTTTACAAACTTGGGTAATATATAATGAACTCATAAAACAACCTTTTTTAAAAGTAACGCTGTATTACTGCCACCAAAACCGCTGGCTGTTTTAAGCGCATAATTTATTTTTTGGGGTTGATGTGATTGCAAAACATGAATGGGTTGCGAAACACCCAAAGTTTCTAACCCTAAATTAGCCAAAGCAACATTGTTTTGCATCATTTGGCAGGTAACTAAAGTTTCTAACAAGCCAGATGCGCCCAATGTATGTCCAAAATAACCTTTTAAACTACTTACTGGCGTTTGTTGCAAATGCAACCTGTTAAACGCAATAGCTTCCATTTCATCATTGTAAATAGTTGCTGTTCCGTGCGATGATATATAATCTATTTCAGAGCTGTTTATTTGTGCTTCTGCTAAAGCTGATTGAATGCTCTGAAATAGCCCTTCACCAGTTCTAGAAGGCCCAGAAATATGGTTGGCATCGTTTATAGATCCGTCACCAATAATTTCAATACTATTTTCAGTAGGTTCGCCTGCTGTAACAAATGCAGCAGCAGCAGCTTCTCCTAAATTCACACCTTTTCTGTTAACATCATACGGTTTGCAAACATCCATGCTCATGGCCTGAAAGCTATTAAAACCAGAAATTACAAATTCGGTAACCTCATCAAGCGCTAAAACATAAACTTCGTGCATTACACCTGTAGCAATCATTCGTTTGGCAATAGCTAAAGCCAAAACACCAGAAACGCATGCGTTTGAAACAATAACAGGGCGTTTTCTGAAACCAAAATAACTTGCAAGCTGTTCGGCTAAAAACGGAATCGAAGCTTCGTCTAAATTATCTTGTTCTAAAGCTCGAATATCACCTTTTGTAGTAGAAATTATTAAGGTAGATTCTGGGTTAACCCGATGTTTTTCAATTATAGGTTGTAAAACAGCAACTGCCATTTTAAAAATGCGTGGCCAATGGCTTACATCAATCGCTTCTAATTCTTGATGCAACAAATCATCAGCAATAACCGATGCGTAATACGCCTCTAAATTACCTAAAGGTTGTTGTTTCTTAATTCCTGATTGGTAAGCCAATAAAGCATCCCAATTGGTTTGCGCATTGGCTCCAAGCGGTGATATATAATTAAAATCCTGAATATAAACCTTTTTCATGTTATAAAAGCCCAACTTTTTGTTTCCATTGCTCAAAAAACAACGGATTGGTCAATTGTAAATTTCCTTCGGTATCAATAAAAACCTGAACGGTTTCGCCCGTGCAAGCCAATTTACCTTCCGGATTAAAAATTTCGTATCTAAAAATTAACTTTGCGGCCGCCGTATTAACAAATGTAGTTTTAATTGTTGCTACATCGCCATATTTAAGCGTTAATTTATGTTCGGTGCTGGTTTTAACAATGGGCGTTGCAAAACCATGGCGTTGCACATCTAAATATGATATGCCGTGTTGCTCACCGAAAGATTCTCGGCCGTCTTCAAAATATTTAATGTAATTGCCGTGCCAAACAATACCCAACGGATCGCATTCATTAAAACGAATACGAATTTGATGTGTTCCGGTAAGGAAGGAATCGGAATTATATATGTCTTTTTTTCTTATCATATAAAAAAGCCAAGCCAAGCATGGTACCAAAAAATAATAATAACAAGGCGGTTTTAGGCAAAATATCAACAAAAGTTGCCTGACGTAAAAGTACGTCGTAAAAACTTTCTAATGCCCAATGCATGGGCGATATTTTTGCTACAAACTGCATAAAATTAGGCATGGCAAAAACCGGAATCCAAACTCCGCCAATGGCTGCTAAAATAATAGTAAAAGTTGCTCCAAACGGTGCAGCTTGTTCTTGTGTTTTAGCAATGGTACCTAATAAAATACCCAAACCAATGGCTGCCAAACCGCTTGCCATGGCAATAAAACTTAAAGTTATAAACTGATTGTTTATTAGCAAAGCCGGTAACCCCATGTACGGAAAAACAAACTTACCAATTAAAAGCATAGCATAAAACTGCAGCAAGCTTATTAACAAATAGGTAGCTGTTTTACCAAAAATAAATATAATATTAGAAGCTGGGCTGGTTAATAACCGAATCCAAGTTCCTTGATTTTTTTCTTTTACCATGTTTATAGATAACGGAACCATGATAAAAAATATAGCAAACAACGTCCAGGCTGGTACGTTATGTTGTACGGCATTGGGCTTAGCTTGCTTGCCATAATCGGGTTCGTACTCTGTAAAACGCAAAAATGGTTCTGACGCAAACAATGGGGCTGATTCATCAGTACCTAATTGATCTTTAAATGCTTGATAAATGGTTTTGTTTTCTATCTGAGCCACCATTTTATCAATAGCATCTTTTACGCCAGATTTATATACGTTTTGCAACGCTGGATCAAAAAACAGCTTAATCTCTTTATAATCTACAACCGTTTGCGGTTGGTTTTGAGCAGCATCTTCATCTTCTTCAGAAAAAGAAAATTCAGCCAAAATTTGATTTACGTTTTGGTTTACTTTTGCGTGCAAATCGTGCGTAAGTTGCTCTGGAATTACAATTGCAAACTGATATTGTCCTTTTTGCACCAATTGTTGGGCAATATCTTCGGTTATTGTTTGCTTATTGTGCGTGGTAACCAACTTAAAAATATTTGCTTGTTCTATTTGCTGCTGCATCGCAAACGATAAGGAATCTTTATCGTTATCAACCCAAATTACATGAGTTAAATCGTTATGCAAGGTTTCGAAAGATGATTTTTGAATCAACGTAACCGTAATAACCAACACAATGGGCATAATAAACAAGGTTATTAACCCACCTAAATCGCGAGAAAGCAAAAGCATTTCTTTTTTTATGGCTTGAAATAGTTTGTTAAGCATCGCGTAAGTTATTTCCGGTTATGGCAATAAAAACATCTTCTATAGATTTTGCATTGGGCACGCTGGCAATTAATTGCTGCGGCGTGTTTTCACAAAAAATTTTACCTGCTTCAATAATTGCAATGCGTGTACAAAAGTTTTCGGCTTCTTTTAAATGATGCGAGGTATAAATTATGGTTGTTCCGTTGGTATTAAGCATTTTTAAAAAGGCTAAAATAGCTTGCTGAGATTGTACGTCAACCCCAACGGTTGGCTCATCTAAAAACAATATTTCGGGTTGATGTAAAATACCTGCAATAAGGTTTACACGACGTTTCATTCCGCCCGAAAAGGTTTCTATTTTTTTATGAATAAATTTTTCTAATCCTAATTCTGTTAATAAATGCTTGGCTTGTTGCTCCAATTGTTTAGGTTTAATGCCGTACATGCTACCAAAAAACATAACATTTTCTAACGCCGTTAAGGTAGGATATAAGGCATATTCTTGCGGTACAACACCAATTATTTTTTTTAATTGATGCGCATTTTTTTGATAGGTTAACCCGTTAATAGTAAGTTGCCCAGCGGTAGGCTCAAACAAACCACATAACATGCTGATTAATGTAGTTTTACCGGCGCCGTTTGGACCTAAAAGTCCAAAAATTTCGCCTTGGTTAATAGATAAACTTAAATCATTAACCGAGAAAAAATCTGCTTTGTGGTATTTTTTATACAGATTAGAAATATGTACAATTGGTATGTTCAACTTAAATTGCTTTTTTTAATCGTTTAAAAAAATCTTCTTCTAAATCGGCTAATTTTAAAAGCTGATTAGATAGCGCTTGATACACGTTATCCTGATTGCTGCGTTTTTTATAAACACGGGATGCATCAACGGCAAAATCACGCCATAAATCACCAATAATGGTCATTTCTGCCGAAAACTTTTTAAGTTCTGGATTATTTAGAATAGGAGCAGATTCGGCTAAAAAAGCCGCATAAATATAACGAAATCCGCCGCCGCCCGTTCCAATTTCTTCTTGCATACGCACCATTTGCGCCAAGTAATAATTGGCTTTTTTAGTACCTACTTTATTTGGCCATTTTACAATGCTTTTAGCTAACCATCGCATAGCTTTAACCCCAACAATAGGTACGGGCGCAAGCATATCATTACACGTTTGTTTAATGCCTTTTTTAATAGCTAAAGCCAGATTTAACGTTTCTGGAATGTAAATCGGATAATAAATATGGCCCTTAGGTGCTAAAGCTCCTTTTGCAAAACGTACACGTTCTAATTCATCTGCCGTTAAAACGGTTGATGTTTGCATTACCGGATCGCTAATTAAATAGTTGTCCCCATCTTTACCAAAAACAACCAGATTGTGGGCATTAAAATGAAAACGATATTCGTCTGGGAAATACGATAAATTGTAAACCCCAACCTGAAGCCCCGAAGGAATATTTTGTGCTAAGTTATTATCTAGCGTTTGTTTTGCTTTTTGTTTGTCTGAAAATTTAATACGCTTAATTTTAATTCCTAAACGTTTAGCCAAGCGGTTGAAAATAAAACCAGGCATCGGACGATAGGAAATAGCAGGCGCATGGTTTACTTTTAAAAAAGGAAGGTAAAAGAAAAACAAGCCTGAACCGATACCAAAAACCATAGGTTCGCTTAAATTAATGCCTTTATTTTTTAATAGATTTGATGCTACACCATTTTCGCAATGTGCCGCTTGATGGTGGGTAAAATCTAACTTCATTATTCGCCTTTGAAATTTAATAAATCGTTTAAGCTGATTTGAAATACATCAGCATATTTTTGTTTGGTTTTGGTTGAAAGTTTATTGAAAACGGATGGTTTTTGGTGCCTTTTAACGCGCCAGGTCCACATTTCCATATAATCGGCTAAAGTTGCCCAATCCATGCGGCTTTTTTCCATAAAATAAACAATTGGGCTGGCTTTACCTTGTTTAACCTGATCGTTAGCAAAAGCAATACGTTCGCTAATTACAGCTAAGGTTTGGGTTTGTACTACGGTTTTCGGTTCCCAACCCGAACTAAGTTCGGTGGTGTACGATCCGTCTTCATCAACGGCATAATACAATTCTTTTATATCGCTATTTTGTAGGCTGCTTTGGTCTTGAGGAACTTCAGATTTTTTCATGTTATTCCGTTTTTTGTAAAAATAAATTTAAGGTTGCCGTTGCAATTTTTTGTGCGTCACAAAAACAAGTTGCATTCATGGTGCACAAGCTATAATCTTCTCCTTCAAATCGAGAAATTAGCTCGGCAGCTGTTTTTAATTGTTCTCCTTGGTTGGGCAAAGCAAAAAATTCAACCTTTTTAATGCCGCTAATAAAACCAATAACATTGGTTTTAATGTTTTCTGTAGCTATTTCAGGATTAAAATAATTTTGGCCAACAATAGCTGAACAGGTTTGCGCCATATTTTCTATCACACCAGATTCCTGAAAAATATTGTTGTGTAAAAAAATGGAATGTTCAGGAATATGGTAGCTTGTTACTACATGTTCCTGAGAAATTTCGGTAATAATATCTACCAAAAGCATGGGTTTACGATGCGGTAAATATTGCGTAATATTATAAACTTGATGGTTTGTAGCCATAAGCTGTTATTTTGCTAAAACGGTTTTCATTTGTGATTGCGCAACCAGCTGATTGTTACAACGGCAGGTTGTATTTACTAAGGTTACGCCTAAAATATCGTGTAAAATTTCGACCTCGGTTATGAGTTGTTGGTTTACAGCTGGCAAGGTAAATATTTCTAATTTAGAAATAGAACCAATATAACCCGTTGGAGCAGGTTTTTGACTAATTAGATAGCTAAAACCAGTATATAATGCTACCGATTGTGCCATATGTTCTACAATACCGCCTTCTGTTAAAACCTGGTTTTGAACAAAAATGTTTTGAGCTGAAATGGTTAAGGCAACTTTAACATAATGTTCTTTATACGCCAACAACGCATCAACCATAATAATTGGTTCGCGCTGCGGAATGCATTTTTTAATAGTTTGGCTGTCGGAAATAGGTAATGAAATCATTTTAAACTACGGTTAAATAAGCATATGCGTAAGAAAAACGTCCACTTTCTGGAACCGAGCACATAATGCGATCGCCTTTTTTAAGTTTGCCCGAATGATACAATTCGTCTAACATTAAAAAGATTGAGGCAGAACCAACATTACCTACATGAGCTAGATTCATAAACCATTTATCTTTGGTTATTTCTAAACCCGCATCAACAAATCCGTTATATAATCCGTCAACAAAAAAATGTGACGAAACGTGAGGTAAAAAATAATCTATTTCGTTTGGAGTAATTTGGTGCTTTTCCATGGCAATTGCCATGCTTTCTACTCCTTTTTTTAAGATATGAGCATCTAAAATTTTCACATCTTGTTTGATAGAAAAAATAGATTGTTCCAACCATTCGTTAGGTTGGTAATCGCTCCAAGGTTTAATAGATCCGTCTTCAAGCTTGTCACCTCCTGCGTACATACGCAAGCTTCTAGTTCGTACGCGTACGAAAAAGATTCCATCCAATTAATTTCTAAGTTTAGCGCTCCGGTTGGTTGTGATTCTAACAACACAGCACCGGCACCATCAGACAGCATCCAACGTAAAAAATCTTTTTTAAAGGCAATTATAGGTTGCTCTTCAATGTTTTTCAGGTTTTCAATTTCTGCTTCAAACTTTCCGGCTTGCATCCAAGGAGAAACACGTTCTGAGCCGGTACAAACTGCATTTCTGGCCATATCTGACTTAACAGCCATATATCCGTATTTTAACGCATTCATTCCAGACACACAAACACCAGATGAAGAATTTATTTCCATGCTTTTACCGCCTAAAACACCATGAACCATTGCTGCGTGCGACGGTAAAAGTTGATCTGGCGTTGAAGTTCCGCACGAAAGCACATCGATATCGGTAACGGCAAAGGAATTTGAAAATAAATTTTTAATAGCAAGTGCTGTTAAATCAGCATTGGTATGCGTAGGTTTACCTGCTGCATCTAATGCATAATAACGAGTTGTTATTTTATTGTTTCGTAAAATTAATCTACGGGCTTTAGAATTTGTATCGTTAATTTTACCTAAAATATCTTCCATTTCATCATTAGAAATAGGTTTGTTAGGTAAGCATTTAGCAATATTAGTGATGTAAACTTTATTCATTATTTTAGTTGAATTCCTTGATAGTATTTTTTCTGTTTTTTAATTTTCCAGTATTGTAAAGGTAATGTAATTGTATGTATTAAATGTACAATAGGCGATAAAAACCAAATGGCGATAAACAAGTAATAGTAAAATAACTTTAACAAGAATTTACGCTTTTTTGGAAATTTTAAAACGAGGTTTGACCAAGCTTTAAACATTTTATTTGCTTTTTGGTCCATAGATACCAAAAAGTGACGCACCTCAACCGCACCGTTTGCAACCAACTCGGTTTGTAAGGATTCGTAATTATTTTGGTTTAGGTGTTTTAAAATTATTGTTCCGAACTTTGTACTTGCTTGCATTTCTTGTTCTGAAATACCTGGCAAAGGTAAAAAGCCCCAAACTTTACGTTTTATGCCTGTAAACATCCAATCTACAATAGTAATTACGCTAACTAAATTAATATTACGATCAACCATAGCAATATTACCTACAAGGTTTGCTTGGTTTTGCTGTAAAAGTACTTTTACTTTTTCTTGAGCTTTTACCCACATGTTGCGGCTACCGCTTAATGTAATTACGGGCATATTTTGCAATAACGTTTTTGCGTATTCGCTTTTTAAAAAGGAGTTAATTGGAATTGAGGGCGACAAATACCAAACTTGATAGGCAAGAATAACTAAATCAAACTTTTGATTAAACAACGTGCTAGGTGGTGCTTTTATTGTTGCCGGTATTTGTTTAAACGTTTCTGGAAAGGCATCAAAAAATTGAGATGCAGGCCAAGGAAACGGAAAAGGTTTTTCCATTTCTATGTTATAATACGTAATCGCAACGTTGGCATCTTTTTGCAAATTGGCTACCACGTGTTGCGCCGCAGTTAACAATTGCCCAGATTGCGTATAGTAAATAACGAGTACGTTTTTCATAAAAAAAGCTTATTTAATGGCATTACTAATTGTTTGCTAAAATACTTAAAAATGTAAAAGGTTTATTTTATTCTATAAAATTTGTTGTTGCATATAAAAACAAAACGCTCTTAAATTAAGTTTAAGAGCGTTTGCTATTGTAATTTATAACAAGCTATTTTATTTATTTTGCCACTTGAAATTGAGCTTTGCTGATTGTTGTTTTACCATACATATCAGTAGCTTTTACCTCAACGGTATGCTTACCTGCGCTTAAGTTTTTAGGAATGTTTGTTCTCCATAAGTGAGAAGATAACATAGCCTGAGACGGGCGTCTTTCTTTAATTCCGTTTGTAGCTAAATCCCATTGGTAATATTGGCTTAAATAAGCCGGATCTGGCTCTTCAACAAACGTCATGTTTTTCCATTCGCCGTTATCAATGCGGTATTGTACATCATCTCCTTTTTTACCCATAAAAAAGTTAGCGTAAATAAAATGACGATTTCTAGGGTTAGAAAATTCTGCCGTTTTTGGTGTAAAAATATTGATTTGATATTCTGGGTTTTCACCAGCAACTTTATAATCTACTTTATATTGGTTGCCATCAAAATGCATTAATGCGTAACCTTTTGGAGTTCCGTCGCGCATGGTAGATGCTGGAACGCCTTGTTTGTTTGTTAAGCCCGAATACCAATCGCCTGATGTTGTACCTACGTTATATTCGTGATGGGGTTTATCTTGTTTCCAACCTTGTTCTTTATCGTAAAACAATTGTTGTTGAATGTGCGTGTGCGCAGATAATGAAACGGTGTTTGGAAAATCTTTTAAAAGCTCGAATAAGCGGTTTCTGTCTTCCACTCTAAACCATTCGCTATCGTTATCCATTAACGGAATGTGGAAAGCTAAAACTACTAAATTATCTTTCGGTACAAATTTTAAATCGTTTTCTATAAACTGAAATTGATCTTCACGGAAACCTGCCCAATAACCTTTTCCATCTCTTGGATCTGGGTACAAAATATCGTCTAATACAATAAAGTGCACTTTACCGTAATTGAATGAGTAGTTTGCTGGACCAAAGTTTGCTTCGTACGTTTCGTCAGAATGCTCATCAATTGTAGCATCATAATCCATATCGTGGTTTCCGATTACGTTGTACCACGGTAAGTTTATTTGTTGAATGGCTTTTTTATATTCTGGGTGTAAAACTAAATCATCACCAACTAAATCGCCTAAGCTGATTCCGAAAATGGCTTGATTGGCATCAACATCTTTTATTATTCCGTCAATAAAAAACTGAACTTCTTCTTGCGTGTAGGTTTGTGGATCACCGAAAACGAATGATGTAAATTGTTCTGATTCTTCTGCTGGATATAAACCAAAATTGATTTTTTTAGGTAATTTACCTGTTGGTTTTACACCACCGTATTTTAGCTTTGGCGAACCGTTTGGTTTATTGGTATAATAAAATTTAGGTAAATTGTACTGATCTAAAGGTATTTGGTACCCTGAAGGTTTAATTACAAATAAGGTTGCATCTTCTGGCACAAAAATAGAATAGTTTCCGTTTTTGTCGGTACTAACCACTTCGGTTCCGTTACTAATTTGTACGTTGGCAATGCCTTTTTCTTTGCCATCTTTTTTTCCGTTTTTGTTAAGATCTGCATACACCGTTCCTGAAACTTTATGCTGAGCAAAAGTCATAGAAACAGAACCTAACATTGTTGCGAGTAGTAATGTTTTAATGTTCATTTTTTGTAATAATTTAATTGCTACAAACTTCGGAAGGGAACATTACTATATAAGAAATTGATTGTTAATAAAAAATCAACAAAATCTTAACTTCTTAACATTTAAGTAATTTATAGTTAATTATTCATTAATTGTTTCGTAATGATAATTTTTCACTTGTTCGCGCATAATGCGGGTACTTTGTTGCATACAAAAAATTATTATTACTACTATGAAAAACAAGTATTATGAACTTTTTAAACTAACTCAGGTAGTTGCTTTATCTACTTTAGTTTTTTATCCAGGCATAGTGCATGCTAAGCCAATACCGGCTCCGCAATTTAAATTAGTAAATAACGGAACTAAGGTAAACGGAAAAGTTACTAACGAGGCAGGCGAACCTATTGAAGGTGTTATGGTTTTTGTTAAAAACACCAATGTTTGGGTTGAAACCGACAAAAATGGTGCTTTTACAATTGATTATCCTTTTACAACTGCGACGATTTTAACGTTTAGTGCTATTGGATACACAGAGGTAGAATATACCTACAAAAACGAAAATAACATTAAAATTCGTTTACAACATTTTGACGAACAGTTAGATGAGGTAGTAATTACTGCTCTTGGTATTAAACGTGAGGAAAAACAATTAGGTTACGCTCAGCAAAAAATTGAAGGTGACGAATTTACAACGGCACGTTCTAACAACTGGGTTGATAACATGAAAGGTAAAGTTGCAGGTATGAGCTTTACATCGGCAAGTTCTGGACCTATGAATTCTACACAAGTAGTTTTACGTGGTAACCGTTCTATTAATGCCAACAACAACGGTGCTTTAATTGTTGTAGATGGTATTCCGATTAACACAAATATGTCTGCATCTACAGCAAGTGCTGGGTATTTATCTGCCGATTCTCCAGTAGATTTTGGCAGCGGATTAAGCGATATTAATCCAGATGATATTGAAAATGTTACCATTTTAAAAGGTGCTGGAGCAACAGCTTTATATGGTTCTAGAGCAGCGAATGGTGCAATTATGATTACTACAAAATCGGGTAAAAGAAACCAAGGTTTAGGAGTAACATTTAACACCAACACATCTTTCGAGGTAATTCAGAGATGGCCAAACTGGCAAACACAATACGGTTCTGGATCTGGAAAAATAAGAAATACTGCTGGCGATTTATACTATTCATACGGAGATAGCGCTGATGGTATGAATACAGTAAGTAACTTAGGTTTTGGACCAAAATTTGACGGACAATATTATTACCAATACGACCCAAATACAGGGATGCAAGGTACCGAAAAAACATTGTGGCAAAACTACAACAATGCTAGAAAAGGATACTGGAAAACCGGTAGTACGTTAACCAACAGCATTCAGTTTCAAGGTGGTGATGATAAAGGATCAATTCGTGCATCTATTACTAACTTAAAAAACGAATGGATTATGCCGAATACTGGTTTTGATAGAACAAACGTTTCTATGAAAGCCGATTATCAAATATCTAAAGCTATAAAATTAAATACATCGGTTAACTATTCAAACCGTTATAGCGACAATTTACCTTCTACCGGTTATAACAACCATAGTATTTCATACTTCATGATTTTAACCAATCCGAATGACAATATTGATTGGTACAAAAAAATGTGGTTAGACGACGGTAAAACGCAATTAAACTCACCTTTTAGCCCGTATATTGATAACCCATATGCAATTACTTACGAGGTTATTAACAGTAACAAAAACAACACCATTACAGGTAATATTCATTTAGATATTGATTTAGCTAAAAACCTTAAATTAATGGTACGTTCGGGATTAAATTTATTTAATGAAAGACGTGAGTTAAAACGTCCGTACGATTTAGTAAAATTCCCAACAGGATATTACGAGCAACAACACATTCAATCGCGTGAAATTAACTCCGATTTCTTGTTAACATATACTAGTAAAAAAGATCAAGATTTTCAGTACAACTTCTCGGTTGGTGGAAACACAATGACCAACAATTT
The DNA here is from genome assembly GCF_025919725.1 of Flavobacterium agricola. Classification (NCBI taxonomy): domain Bacteria; kingdom Pseudomonadati; phylum Bacteroidota; class Flavobacteriia; order Flavobacteriales; family Flavobacteriaceae; genus Flavobacterium; species Flavobacterium agricola. The sequence continues at coordinate 2,212,233 of NZ_CP081495.1, forward strand.
TTACCGTTTAGATGCATCAGCAAACGGATTATCTGTGCCAGATGTTTACAAACTTTCTAACGCAGCAAACGGAATTTTAACCAACTCGGCTGACCGTCATAAAAAAGTAAATAGCTTATATGCCTTAGGATCTTTTTCATACCGCAACTTGGTATTTTTAGACCTTACAGCACGTAACGACTGGTCGTCAACTTTACCAGCACACAACAACTCGTACTTTTATCCATCGGCTAACTTAAGTACAATTGTAAGTGATCTTTTTGTTTTACCATCGTTTATTGATTTTGCTAAATGGCGCGTTTCTATTGCTGAGGTAGGTAAAGATTCGGATCCATATATCATTAGTAAATATTACGATTTAAGTGATTTTACCTCTTCGGCACAAGTTGACAATTCATTATTCAACATCAACTTAAAACCAGAACTTACAACATCTTTCGAAACAGGTATTGATTTACGTTTCTTTGGTAACCGTTTAGGTTTTGATGGAACTTTTTACAGAACCGTTTCTGAAAACCAAATTATTAGCGTTCCGACAGATTATTCAACAGGATACAGCAACAAATTTATTAACGCAGGTAAAGTATTAAACCGCGGGGTAGAAGCAACGTTATTCTTTGTACCAGTGCAAACCGAAGATTTTGAATGGAGATCAACTGTAACATATGCTAAAAACCATAACGAAATTTTATCTCTTGCAGAAGGAATTGAAGGTGGTGATCAACAAACGTTAGCAACTTCTGGAACGGTTTCTATTATTGGTAAAGTTGGTGGTACAACAGGTGATTTATACGGATACGGATTTGTTAGAAACGATGCCGGACAAATTATTTACAACGAAAAAACAGGTTTACCAGTTCGTCCTACAAAAACACAATATATTGGTAATGCATATGCAGACTGGAAAGGTGGATGGAGCAACCAATTTTCATACAAAAACTTTACTTTAGGCTTTACATTAGACGGATCTTTTGGTGGAACATTATATTCACAATCTTTCCACAAATTAATGGAACATGGTAAGTTAAACGAATCTTTAATGGGCCGTGAACAAGGATTTATTATTGGTGACGGGGTAATTCAAAACGCAGACGGATCATTCTCACCAAATACTACAAAAGTAGATCCTAGTACGTATTATGCAGATTATTACAGACGTGCAAACGTGGAGTCGAACAGCTTTGATGCAACATGGGTTAAGTTACGTGAGGTAAGCTTTGGTTATAGTTTCCCGAAAGAAACTTTAGACCGTTGGAAACTTAAAGATTTAAGAATAAGTGTATTTGGTAGAAACTTATATACATGGTCTGATTTCCCAATTTACGATCCAGAAACTGCAGCTTTAAACGGCTCAAGCATGGTTCCAGGGGTAGAAATGGGACAATTACCTTCTCCTGCAACGTATGGCTTTAACATTAAAGTAAGTTTATAATAAAACATCATGAAAAAAGTAAATTTTTTAATCTATACAGTAGCTTTTACATCGCTTATTGCGTCTTGTACAAGCGATTTCGAAGAAATTAACACAGATCCGAACCGATTAGAAGCAATTGGTGCATCAACCTTATTAAACCCAATTTTATACAACTTAACCGATCATAATTCATATTCTGCATGGCATAACAGAACAGCGCATTTTATGCAAGCTATTGTTCCGTATCCATCAACAGCTAGTGGAGGATATCACCGATATGATGTAACCGATGATATTGGTACAACCATGTGGAATAACCATTACCGTTGGTTAAAAAATATTGAGGAAATGGTTACGGTAAGCGAGGAAAAAAATGATGCGAACTACCACGCAATAGCTTTAACTTTAAAAGCTTGGGCTTACGCAAACTTAACCGATTGTTTTGGTGACATTCCGTTTACACAAGCAGGAAAAGGAGATGAAGGTATTGATAAACCTGTTTTTGACAAGCAAGAAGATATTTATAAGCAAATTTTAGCCGATTTAGATCAAGCAAATGCTTTATACGATACAAGCTCAAAATCTATTTTCACACCAGATTTATTGTATTCAAATGATTTTGCAAAATGGCGCAAGCTAACCAACTCGTTACATGTACGTATGTTATTACGCGTGTCTAACGTAATGCCAAGTGCTACTCAAAAAATAAACGAAATTTTAAGTAATCCTGCCGTTTACCCAGTGTTTACATCAAGCGCAGACGATGCAATTTTAATAAATACAGGAGTAGCACCAAACTTAACGCCATGGCCTCGTATTATGGATTATGCAGCTAATAAAAAATTATCATCATTCTTTATTGATAATTTATTAGAAATGAACGATCCGCGTTTACAATTATGGGCTACGCAAGCTACCGATTTACAAGGTAAAGCTATTGGTTACAAAGGTATTCCAAGTGGGTATTCAGAAGGAGAAAATGCATTCAATTACAATCCGTCTGCGCCAAATGATAAAGTTGCCTTAGCACCAATGAAAAGCATTATTATGACTTATGGTGAATTGGCTTTTATTAAAGCAGAATTAGCTTTTAAAGGACAACTTGCAGGTAATCCTGAAGATTTTTACAAAGAAGGAGTTAAAGCTGCCATGAATGTTTGGGGTATTACCATGCCAGATACATATTTTGACAATCCTGTAACACAATATAACAACACGTTAGAACAAATTATGTTACAAAAATACTATGCACTGTATTTTACAGACAACCAAACATGGATGGATTACAGAAGAACAGGATTTCCGAAACTACCATTACAACCAAACTTATACAACAACGGGGTAATGCCAAACAGATATCCTTATCCACCAAATGTTAAAATGCAAAACACAGAAAATTATGATGCAGCAGTTCAGGTAATGGGCGGCGACGGTCTAAACACTAAAGTTTGGTGGGAAAGATTTTAAATCATAAATATTAATTTTTTAAAAGGTCATAAATTTATTTATGGCCTTTTTTTTGTTTGTTAAAAATCCGTTGATCGAATAATATTTACGTTAGTATAATTTTAACAAAAACATTTGTTTTTTAACATTTGTTTTTTTAATAAAATTAAACAAAAAATGAAAACATTAAAATCAATTTTAAGCCTTGTTTTAATAACAACTTTATTTTTAACAAGCTGTTCTAGTGATGATAATAACAATGATGCAACACCAACAAACAGCTTGGTTGGTACGTGGACGTTTGAAAAAGAAGAAGCTTTAGATGCCAATGACAAAGTAGTTTCTACATACATTCCAAATTCTTATCAATTCTGTGAAAAAGAAATTTATGAATTTTTAGTTACTGGCCAATATATAATTACACAATATGAATATTATTTTGAAACTTGTAATCTAGATTTAACTGAAGGAACTTGGGAACAAAATGGTAACGAGATAAATATTAAATCTGGAGATTTTTCAAACCAAGCAGTTATAAAATTTGTTGATGATTTGGTTTATATAGATCATGCTCCACTTACTGGAGATGATGCAGTAGAATATGATCCTAGCGTAACAAAAATTAGAATAGTTTTAAAGAAAAAATAAACAAAACGCCGTGCAATGCACGGCGTTTTGTTATGTATTCCAAAATTTAAAAAAGTTAAACCATTGGTACGGGTATTTTTTTACAACGGAGGCAACACTGGTACAATATTCTTGCAGCAAAGCTTGGGCATCGCGTTGTTTAAATTGTGCTTCGCGGGTGTATAAATGGTAATGTAAATTAGGTTCTTTCATTACATAAACAAATGCAACCGGAACTTTTAAACGCGATGCAATTAAAAACGGACCAGCTGCAAATTTTGCATTTGCGCCAAGTAAATCGTTTTCTAGCACCTTTGTTCCTTCAAAGTACCTATCGCCCGTAAAACAGATTAATTCGTTGTTAGAAAGTGCATGATTAATTTCAAAAATATGCGATAAATCTTCTTTAATAATAATAAACTTTACAGCAGATTTTTTACCCAGGCTATCTAAGTAATTTTTAATGGCCGAATGCTCTAAATCAGAAGTTACCAAGTTAATTTGGCATTCAAAATCAATATCAGCAAAAAAATGCTCGGCAATTTCAAAGTTACCCACATGCGCACTAATTAAAACGCCTCCTTTTTTTTGAGCCAATAAGTTTTTTAAAATAGAAATACCATCAAAATCATAAGTAAATTTATGGCGTAAACCTGCGTTAATAGCAACTTTATCTATAAGTACTTGTCCAAAAGTAAAATAGCTTTTGTAAACACCAAAAAAGGCTTTAAAAGTTGAGAATTTTTGCTTATTTTTTAAATAATCATAAATAGCACCGTTACTTTTCCAACTAGTTAATACATAGTAAAAAGCCACAAATACAAGTACTGTATATGCGGCCTTAATTCCTAAGTTTTTGATGCAATAAACAAATATTTTATAACCTAAAACTGTTCCTTTAGATTTACCGCTCCATTGAGCCATAGTATTAATTTTTAATTGCTATTTTATTTGTTACTATGGAATAAAAATCTTGAAACGTAACCATGGTTTTAAAATCGCTTTCAACCAATTTAACTCCAAAGTTAGATTCTATTAAAACCACTAAATCTACATAATCTAAGCTATCTAAATCTAACGATTCTTTTAAGTTTGCATCCTCCACAATAACATCTTCATCAACCTCAAATTCATCAATCAAAATTTGATTTAATTGAGAAATTATCTCACTTCTATTCATTTATTCTAAAAATTTCTTAACTATTAATGCCGAATTTGTACCTCCAAATCCAAAAGAATTCGACAAATATACTTCAAATTCTTTTTCTATAGTAGCAGAAACTAAATTTAGCTTTTTAGAATCGGCATCTGGATTATCTAAATTAATGGTTGGTGCAATAAAATTATGTTGCATCATTAAAGTAGAATAAATAATTTCTGATGCACCAGCCATCCAACATTCGTGCCCTGTCATAGATTTGGTAGAACTAACGTAAGGTTGGTTACCAAAAACTTCAAAAATAGCTTTTGCTTCGTTACAATCGCCAATTGGGGTTGAGGTTGCGTGCGCATTAATATATTGCACCTCATTCGGGCTTAATTGCGCTTGGTTTAAGGCGCGCTGCATGGCAAGAGCAGGTCCATCTACATTTGGGGTAGAAATGTGACCTCCGTTAGATGAAAATCCGTAACCTAAAACCTCGGCAATAATTGGTGCACCGCGTTTTACTGCCGATTCATAACTTTCTAAAATTAAAGTTGCACCACCGCCAGAAGGAACTAATCCTGTACGATTGGCATCAAAAGGGCGAGAAGCCTTTTCAGGATTTTCGGTTTCAGATGCAAAAACACCTAAACCATCAAAACTTGCCATGGCGTATTTATTAATTTCTTGTGCACCACCACAAATAATCATGTCTTGTAAGCCTTGTTTTATGTACATATAAGCCAAACCAATAGCATGCGAACCTGATGCACAAGCTGCCGAAATGGTCATGTTTATACCACGCAATTTAAATAAGGTTGCTAAATTCATGGTTACGGTAGAATTCATAGATTTAAAAATTGCTCCCGAACCAATAAGTTGCGTATCGTGCTTTTCACGCACAATATCAATAGATTCTATTACCGCTTGAGAAACGCTATCATTACCGTATAAAATACCTACTTCGTTAGTTTCAAAATACGATTCGTCAATCTTTGCATTAGCCAAAGCCTCCAAAGTTGCAACATACGCATATTCAGATTCTTCGCCCATGCTAATGCGTTGGCGGCGGTTTAATTGTGCTTTTAAATCGGGTTTAGGTACGCGCCCAGTTAATGGCGATTTAAAACCAAAGTCGATGCGATCGGGATCTATTACAATACCCGATTTGCCCTCAAAAAGCGATTGCTTTACTTCGTTTAAATTTGTACCAATGCACGAATAAATGCCCATGCCGGTAATAACCACTCTGCGATCCATAGTAATGAATTGATTACGAATAAATTCCGCCGTTAATGTTAATTACTTCGCCGGTAATATAACTTGCCTTTTTAGAAACCAAAAAGCATACCAAATCTGCAACTTCTTGTGCTTCACCAAAACGATTGGCTGGAATGTTTTTAATTAATTCGGTTTCATCTAGTTCTGCCGTCATATCGCTTTTAATAAAACCAGGAGCAACGGCATTAACGGTAATTTTACGTTTAGCAACTTCTTGCGCTAAAGCTTTGGTTGCTCCAATTATTGCAGCTTTTGCAGCGGAATAATTTACCTGACCAGGCGTTCCTTTAACACCAGAAACCGAAACCATATTAACAATTCGGCCAAAACGGTTGCGCAACATTTTTTGCATAAAAAATGAAGTTACGTTGTAAAAACCGTTTACCGACGTATCCATAACCTGATTCCAATCGTTAGGTTCCATCCACATAAATAATCCATCACGTGTAATACCAGCATTATTTACAAGCACTTCTACTACCGCATCAGGGTTTTCAGTTTGCCAAGCGCCTAAAACAGCATCAACAGCTACTTTATCAGCCACATTAAATTTTAAAATTTCGGCTGTTTTTCCTTGCGCCTTAACTAAAGCTAAAGTTTCTTCAGCAGCTTGTTGGTTGCCTTGGTAATTAATTAAAATATGATAATCTGTTTCTTGCGCCAATTGTACGCAAATGGCACGGCCAATACCGCGAGAACCACCAGTAACTAATGCACATTTCATAAAGGCAGAATTATTTCATTAAAAATTCTTTTACTTTTTTAATTGATGGATACAAAATAGCATCATCACTAAAAGCAGGTAGAATTTGTCTAATTTGGTTATATATTTTACGCGTTTCCGAGCTAACCTGATCTTTTTGCTCTAAAATATCAATAGCTTGCATAATGGTAATAGCCTGAATTGCTAAAACCTCGAAAGCATTAGTTATTACTTTATTTGTAATAACCGCTGCATTGGTACCCATGCTCACAATATCTTGATTGTCATTATTATTCGGAATACTATGCACGTACATAGAAGTTGATAAGGTTTGATTTTCTGCCGTGGTAGAAGTTGCTGTAAATTGCGCACCTTGCATACCAAAGTTAAAACCAAGTTTACCCATGTTTACAAACGGAGGTAAAATTTCGTTTATCTTGCTGTTTAACAAGTAATTTAATTGACGTTCTGCCAACATAGTTAAGCGGGTAATAACCAGCTTTAATTTATCCATTTCTAACGAAATGTAATCGCCGTGAAAGTTTCCTCCATGAAATACGTTTTGCTCTTCTATAGAAACAATCGGATTATCATTAGCCGAGTTAATTTCACGTTCTAAAACATTACCAACATTGTTTAAAGTTTCTAAAACCGGACCTAAAATTTGAGGTACACAACGAATAGAATAATATTCTTGAACTTTATCTTTAAAAATTTCTTCTTGATTGTTGCCCGAGTAAAAATCGACATCGCGTTTTTTAATTAATTGGCTGTCTTGTAAATGCGTGCGCATCATTTCAGCAATTTTTTGTTGCCCTTCGTGCAATTTTGCATTATTTAAAGTTGCCGAAAAATGGTCGTCGTGCGCCTTAACAATTTCGTTAATTGCAGACGAAAATGAAACCGACCAATGCAATAATTTACTTGCCATTTCGTGGTTTACAACCCCAACGCCGGTCATTACCGAAGTTCCGTTTAAAATAGAAAGCCCTTCTCGAATTTCAATCTTCATCGGTTCTAAACCTTCAATCTCAAAAACTTCTTTCGTGGGTTTAATTTCTCCTTTATAAATTACTTCACCTTCGCCAATTAAAGCCAAAGCAACGTGTGCTAACTGAACCAAATCACCACTTGCACCAACGCTTCCGTGCGCATAAACAACTGGATAAATATCACGATTAATAAATTCTTGCATTAAATTTATAACCGTTGGATTAACCCCAGATTTACCTAATGACAAGGTATTTAATCGAGCTAAAACCGCCGATTTAATCATTTCTGGTTGTAAAACATCTCCAATTCCGGCACAATGGCTACGAATTAGGTTGTATTGCAACTGAATCTGATCTTCTTGTTTGATGCGGTATTGCGCCATTGGTCCAAAGCCCGTGTTTACGCCATAAATAATTTTATCGCTCGAGAATTGTTTTAGAAATTCATAACTTGCTGTAATGCGCTGATAAACTTCAGAATCTAAGATTATTTGCTCTTTTCCAAAAACAATTGATTTAAAATCACTTAAAGATAAGTAGGCTTTTATGCTTTGCATTTTATACTGGTTTTAGTATCTATAATTTTTTTGTGGTTCTCTTAAAAATCGATTAATTTTATCAGATAAAATTTCGAGCAAATTTAATCTTTTTTTAATAATAATCCGGTATGAAAATAGTTGAAAATACTGATATCCTTATTATTGGCGCAGGACCTTCTGGTAGCGTTGCAGCAGCGTATTTACAAAAGATGGGAAGTACTGCAATTGTGGTAGAAAAAACCAAGTTTCCGAGAATTGTAGTAGGCGAAAGTTTATTACCCCGATCTATGGATCATTTTGAAGAAGCCGGTTTGTTAGATAATTTGATGCAAAAAGGATTTGAAAAAAAACTAGGTGCTCGGTTTATTAGAGGTAATGAAATTTGCATTTTTGACTTTAGTAAAAAATTTGGTAAAGGTTGGGATTGGACGTGGCAAGTGCCAAGAGCCGATTTTGATTTGGCTTTAACCGAAGATTTACAGGCTAAAGGCGTGGATTTACGTTTTGAAACAGAAGTAATTGATGTGGTTTTTACCAACGGAAAATCTGTAACTACGATTCAGGATAAAAACGGAAATCAATCACAAATACAAGCCAAATTTATTATAGATTGTAGCGGTTATGGTCGTGTTTTACCGCGCTTATTAGCGCTGGATACGCCATCACAATTAAGCCCACATTCGGCAATTTTTACGCACATTCACGATGTAAATCGTCCGGCAGGGCAAGAAGGAATTCAGATTTCGTTTGATATTATTGAGCGTGAAGTTTGGTTGTGGGTTATTCCTTTTTCTAACGGAAATACCAGCGTGGGCATTGTTGCACCAACAACTTATATTGAGCAATTATCAACAAACGATTCATTACAAGAAAAATTAACCAATGCTATAAATGCATCTGATTTTTATAAAAAACGTTTTGGTGGTTTACCGTTTATTTTTGAACCTAAACATTTAAAAAACTATTCTAAAGCCGTACATAAAATGTACGGTGATGGGTTTGTTTTAACCGGAAATAGTGCCGAATTTTTAGATCCGGTTTTTTCGTCTGGCGTTTGTTTTGCCACCGAATCGGGCTTATTAGCTGCTAAATTAGCGTACAAACAATTGCAAGGTGAAAATGTAAATTGGGAGCAAGATTATGCCGCGCATATGGAAAAAGGAATAAAAGTTTTTACCACGTACGTTAAAGAATGGTACACAGGTAATTTGCAAACTTTATTTTTTCATCAACCCGAAGATCCTGATGTAAAAGCTAAAATTTGTGCTGTTTTGGCCGGATATGTTTGGAATGACGACAATCCGTTTGTTAAAAAACACGATAATTTAATTAAAAATATGGCTCATTTTATAAACATGAGCAAAGAATAAAAGCAAAAACGCCAAGCTTAAGGTTGGCGTTTTTTTTTATTTATGTTACTCGTTTATCTTAAAAATAAAACGAGCGAAATCTTATTTTAATCTTCTAGTAAAATTATTTTTTAAATCTAAACAGCTATTAAAAAAATGCAGGAAGCTCAAACTTCATTTTTAAAATAAACTTCAATCCAAGGCAAATTTATTTTCAGTTTTTAAAAAATAGTAAGCAACGTTATCAACAAAAATAAAAAATAGATAAGTACTTATAAATGAAACAATCAAGTACATTGATAACATGCTTATGCACAAAAAATGTTTACAACTAACAACGAATAAGGAGTGAAAAATGGAGTTGTTAATAATGCTTTAACATTCCTTTGATAATCAATAGCTTACAATATCAACAATTTTGTTGAAAAGAAAACGAAGGAAAATGAAACATAAATTTGCTTTGCAACAAATAAATTACAAGCAGAATGAAATATTGAATTTGAACAATAGTTATAAAAATGTATTTGAAAGTAATTCACGACAAATTGATGCTTTATGCACAGCTTTATGAACGTTAAAATGTAAACATTTTCTGATTCATTAGAATTATTAACAACTGTTGATAAATATAATCTATTATTTGATTATCAAGTATTTATTATGTTTATTATCTGTTCATAACTCGTTAAAATCATAAATTTACTTAATAAAAAAATATAATAATTAAAAGTTATACAAGCTATTAACAGGCATTAGTATTGTTATAATGTTTTTTTAAAATTTTTAATTTCTAAATAATAAATAAATACAATGTTGATAAGAAGTTTGTAAAAAAAATAAAACGCATACGTTTCGTATTTGTAACTTTGATTGTATTACTTTTAAATACGCAAGCTACAAGCAAGTAAATTACCTGCTCCAGATTTTAATATTTGAAAAATATTTTAGTGAGCTGCTGAATATGAAAAAATAAACAAGTGCTTTTTATTTTAAAGTTCATAAATAGTATTTGCTCTTAATTTTAATCGATTTAAAAGCCTTTTAAATCATTTTTTAAGTTGTGCTCGTTTGTGTTTTTTTAAAGCTTAAAAACGCAATATTTGACTTTATAAAATTTAAAACTTGCGTTTTTTCATTGTTACGACTCGGATATTCGATAATGTATTTGCTTTTTAAAAAAATATGCGATTCTCAGCGATTCTGTTTTTTGTTTTTTTACACATTTTTATATAAAAAATTAACTTTATATGTTTTTTATTCTGATTTTTAAGTAAAAATTAGATTGATGAAGCTTTATTTTGATTTTTATGTAGTTTTATTTTTTAATAAATTTTTAGCTAATTTTTAAAATTTTTCGAGTTGGATGCCATTCAAATCATTTACTTAAAACTAAATGCTTTTTATAAAAAATTCTATATCAATAAGTTACTAAAAGGTTGTATGCTTTTTGTGGCTATAGGTTTGTTGTATTTTATTTTTACCTCGTTGTTAGAAAATTTTTTATGGTTACATACTACAACACGCGCTATTTTATTTTTTGTTTTTTTAGGAATTGAAATTTTGCTGTTCGTAAATTTTATTGGAATTCCACTTTTTCAATTAAATAAAATAGCAAAAGGTATTTCGTATCAAGAAGCTGCAGAAATGCTTCAGAAACATTTTCCGGATGAAGTAGGAGATAAGCTTAAAAATGTTTTACAATTAAATGCATTGCAAGCAAACAACAATTCAGATTTGTTGGCAGCATCCATTCAGCAAAAAACCGACGATTTAAAATCAGTACCTTTTACGCAAGCTATAAATTTTAAAAGCAATTTAAAGTTTGTTCCGTTTTTAGCTCTTCCTTTTTTGGTGTTGTTTTTATTTTTTATTGGCGGAAAAATTGATGGATTATTTTCAGGTTTTCATCGCGTAGCACAATACGATCAAGTTTTTGAAAAACCTGCGCCATTTGTTTTTGTAATTGAAAATGCAAATCTGGCTGTTAAAGAGAATGAAGATTTTACTTTAAATTTTAAAACCACTGGCAATATAATTCCTGATGCAGTTACGGTAAATTTTAACAATCAATCGTATTATGCAGAAAAAATAAAACCGGGTTATTTTAAATTTACTTTTAATAGGGTGGGGCAAAACTTGCCTTTTTATTTAGAAGCAAATTCGTTTACAAGTAAAAGTTTTACTTTACAAATTCTACCTGTTCCTGCAATTTTAGATTTGCAATTGCAAATTACTACGCCTAAGCATGTGGGGCAAAATTTTGTAAAAACAAGTAATTCTGGCAATGTTTTGGTTCCCGAAGGTTCCGTTATTTCGTGGGAAATTTCTGCTAATCATACCGATCAACTTGTATTTATTTCTGATTCGGTTTCACAAAACTTCAACAAAAAACAAAATCAATTTACATTCAGTAAAAAAGTTTTACAAGCTTTACCTTACCAATTGGTAGCAAAAAACAATGCGTTTCATTACGATCAGCAAGTTTCGTATCAAATAGAAGTAATTAAAGATCAATTTCCGCAGCTTTCCGTGCAACAAATTCCAGATTCAATTGCTGGAGATAAAATTATTTTTCATGGTAAAGCAAGCGATGATTACGGAATTTCTGCTTTACGCGTGGTTTATTACGATGTTAATCATCCACAAAAAATAAAATTACACAACTTACCGGTTTCAAATAAAACGGCAACTTCGTTTGTTTATGCCTTTCCTGATGGCTTGCAATTGCAACCAGAAATTAGTTATTCGTATTATTTTGAGGTACTTGATAACGATGCTGTAAATCATTTTAAAGCTACGCAATCCAATCGATTTGTACATAACGAGCTTAATGCAATTCAGAAACTAGATCATAATTTAACCCAACAAATGGATAATATTAATGCTTTGCAAAAATCTTTATCCGATTCTAAAAATGCTGATAAAAAAGCTACCGAGGTAAATCAGCTTTTAAAGCAAACTACCGATTTAGATTATAAAGGAATTAAAAAATTACAAGATTTTTTTGATACTGAACTTCAGAATCAAAAAGCAATTGATGCGGCCGCACAAAAATTTGCCGAAAAATTGGCCGAAAAAAATGATGAAACCGATAACGAAAAGGCTAAAGAATTAGAAAAACGTTTAGAAAATTTACGTAAAGAACAAGAACTAAATAAAAAGCTTTACGAACAATTACAGAAATATACCGATAAGCTTACTAACGAAGATTTGTTGCAACTTATGGAACAAGCCAAACAAAATAGCAAGCAACAAAAACGCAGTTTAGAACAATTAGTAGAACAAACCAAACGTTTTTATGTTGAACAAAAAGCGGAGCAATTGGGTAAAAAAATTGCCGATTTAGCTTCTCGTCAAGAAAAACTACAAACCGAAAAGCAAACCGATACTGATAAACAAGAACAATTAAACAAAGCTTTTGATGCTGTAAAAAAGGAATTGCAAGATTTAGATACCGAGAATAAGGCGCTTAAAAAACCGATGGATGTACCTAATTTAAATTCGGATGCCGAAGATACAGCGCAACAAATGGATAGAGCTTTAGAAAAATTACAAAAACAACAAGATAAAGAAGCTAAAGAAAACCAACAAAAGGCAGCCGAAAAAATGAAAGAAATGGCTAAAAAGTTAGAAGATGCCATGCAACAATCTGAAATGGATCAGCTGCAAGAAGAGATGCTAAAATGTTGCGCCAGATTTTAAAAAACTTGCTTACTTTTTCTTTTTCTCAAGAAAATACCATGAAAGCGTTTAAGGCAAATGGCACGCAATCTTTTCATTTTAATCGCTTGTTGAAAGAAGAGCAAAAGCTTAAAAATCAATTTCAGTTTATAGACGATTCGCTTTATACTTTAGCCAGCCGTCAAATTCGTATTCAAGATGTGGTGAATAAAAACGTGGGCGAAGTGCATTATAACATAGAACAAGCGTTGCATCATTTGGTAGAAAATAATTTAGGCAAAGGTATTTCACATCAACAATACGTAATGAATCACGCTAATGTTTTAGCCGATTTATTATCGGATGCCTTATCTAACATGCAAAATCAATTGCAAATGCAAAGCTCGGGCAAAGGTAAACCTAGCCCAGGGCAAGGCGATCCGCAGTTGTCAGATATTATTCAAAAACAAAAAGGTTTAGAAAAACAGTTTCAAGACGGATTAGATAATAAAGAAAAAAACGGCGATAAACCCGGTGATGAAAAAGGGAATAAACCTGAAAATGGGGCAGAAGGCGAACAAGCCGGAAAATCTTGTAAAAACGGATTAGATGGTGATGAAGCAGAATCTGAAGCTTTACTCGAAATTTATAAAGAACAACAACGTTTGCGAGAAGCTGTGCAAAAAGCTTTGCAAAAACAACCGGGTAATGCTGGCTCCGATAAAGTTTTAGACGAGATGAAAAAGTTAGAACAAAATTTACTGAATCAAGGTTTTTCTAAGCAATTGGTTAATCAATTTAAAAACTTAAATCACGAATTATTGAAGCTAGAAACAGCGTTTAAACAACAAGGCGATGATGATAAAAGGCAAAGTTCAACCAATACAAAAGCTTCGCAGGGCGAGCAAAAAAACATTCCACAATCGGTTTTAGATTATATTAATACAACCGAAATGCTACAAAAAAATAGTTTACCTTTGCTACCCAAATACGACAATTTAGTTAAAGAATATTTTAAATAGTATGATATATTTTAATTACGAAACCGATTTTACGTTACAAAATGAAGATCTTTTTACCGATTGGATTGAGCGTATTATTGAATCTGAAAACAAAGAATTAGGCGAAATTTCATATATTTTTTGTGATGATGCGTACCTACATCAAATAAATGTAGAATATTTAGATCACGATACGTTAACCGATATTATTAGTTTTGATTATACCGAAGGCGATGTAATTAGTGGAGATATTTTTATTTCTCTTGAACGTGTTGCTGATAATGCTACTGATTTTGATGTTCCTTTTGAAACAGAATTAAAACGCGTTTTAGCTCACGGCGTTCTGCATTATTGCGGTTATAAAGATAAAACCGAAAAAGAAGAAGCTTTAATGCGAAGCAAAGAAGATGAAAAAATGGCAATGTTTCACGTGGAACAATAACTTAAAAATCATCAAGTTTACTTGATGATTTTTTTTATTTAGTAAATGTTAAAATATTAGTATTTGTATTCGTTAAAAAAGCATTTTATAGTATCTTTGTAGCTTGTAAATAATCACCTAAGTTATTCAGTATTAGTTTTATTGAATTATTTTGCACTTGTGATTTTTATTATTTAAGATTATTTAGATGTGGATTGTTCCACGTGAAACAAAATTATGAGTTTATTTGAAAATCAATATGATGTTATTGTAGTTGGTGCAGGGCATGCCGGTTGTGAAGCTGCTGCTGCTGCTGCTAATATGGGATGTAGTACGTTATTGGTAACTATGTCTTTACAAAACATCGCGCAAATGTCGTGTAATCCTGCTGTTGGTGGTATTGCTAAAGGGCAAATTGTACGCGAAATTGATGCGCTTGGTGGTTATACAGGAATTGTTTCTGATAAAACCGCAATACAATTTAAAATGCTGAATATGTCTAAAGGTCCTGCTATGTGGTCACCACGTGTGCAATCGGATCGAATGATGTTTTCGGCTGAATGGCGTGCAACCTTAGAACAAATTCCGAATCTTGATTTTTATCAAGAAATGGTTTCGGGAATTATTTCTGACGGTAAAACCATTCAAGGAATTCGTACCAGCTTAGGAATTGAAATAAAAGCGAAAACGGTTATTTTAACAAACGGAACGTTTTTAAATGGTTTAATTCATATTGGTGAAAAACAATTTGGAGGAGGTAGAGCAGGAGAAGGTGCTGCATTTGGTATTACCGAAGATTTAATAAAATTAGGTTTTGAATCGGGCCGAATGAAAACCGGAACTCCGCCGCGTGTAGATATTCGTTCGTTAGATTTATCTAAAATGGAAGAACAACCTGGGGATGTTAACCCACAAAAATTTTCGTATTTAGATATTACTAAACCTTTAACTAAACAAAAAAGTTGCTTCATGACGTACACATCGCCAGAAGTACATGATTTGTTACGTACCGGATTTGATCGTTCGCCTATGTTTGCGGGTAGAATTAAATCAATCGGACCGCGTTATTGCCCTTCAATCGAAGATAAAATTAATCGATTTGCTGATAAAGATCGCCATCAAATTTTTGTTGAACCCGAAGGTTGGAATACGGTTGAAGTTTATGTAAACGGTTTTTCTACTTCGTTACCAGAAGAAGTGCAGTTTAAAGCTTTGCGATCGGTTGTTGGTTTTGAAAACGTAAAATTTTTACGTGCCGGATATGCTATTGAATACGATTATTTTCCGCCAACCCAATTAAAACATACGTTAGAAACCAAGTTGGTTGACGGTTTATATTTCGCTGGTCAAATTAACGGAACTACCGGTTATGAAGAAGCAGCAGCGCAAGGAATTGTTGCCGGTATAAACGCGGCATTAAAAGTTCAGGAAAGAGAAGAATTTATTTTAAAACGTAATGAAGCTTATATTGGAGTTTTAATTGACGATTTAATTACTAAAGGAACGGAAGAACCTTACCGTATGTTTACTTCTCGTGCTGAATATCGTACGTTGTTGCGCCAAGACAATGCCGATTTTAGATTAACGCCTATGTCGCATGCGGTTGGATTAGCAACGGATGCCCGTTTAAAACGCATGGAAGAAAAGTTATCTAAGTCAGAAGCTTTTGTTGAGTTTTTTAAAGAAACATCGGTTAAACCTACGGAAGGAAATCCTATTTTAGAAGCAAAAGGATCGAGCTTAATGACGCAAACCGATCGTATGTATAAAGTATTTTCTCGCCCACAAATTGAGTTAGAAGATATGTTGAAGTTCGAAAAAGTTCGCGAATATATTCAAGAACATGATTTAGATGAAGAAATGATTCAGCAAGCTGAAATTCAAGTTAAATATTCGGGCTACATAGAAAAAGAAAAACAGAATGCCGATAAGCTTACGCGCTTAGAAGATATTCGTATTCCAGAATCATTTAATTACGATAACATCAAATCGCTTTCGTTCGAATCAAAAGATAAATTAAAACGCATTCGTCCGGTAACTATTTCACAAGCTTCTCGAATTTCAGGAGTTTCACCGGCCGATATTTCTATATTATTAGTACATATGGGACGTTAATGTTCCACGTGAAACATATTTAAAAGTAAAAAAGTCAACGTCAAATTGTTGACTTTTTACTTATATAAAATAAAATGACCATGAATTTTGATTCTCAAAATGTGTTTTTAGAGGTTGAAGATTATAGCGTTTCTCATCAAAAGTTTAAATTACTTTACAATGAAGAATACGATATTTTAAAAACAGATCCGCAACCCAATGCAACCGATTTACCTAAATATTACGAAAGCGAAGATTATATTTCGCATACCGATGGTAAACGCAGTTTGTTTGAAAAGTTGTATCAGGTTGTAAAAACCAAAAATAATTCTGACAAAGTAAAACTAATAACTAAAACCAATGCAGGAGCAGGGCGTGTTTTAGATATTGGTTGCGGAACGGGAGATTTTTTAATTGCTGCATCTTCTGCCGGATGGAAAATTACCGGTTACGAACCGAATGAAAAAGCTAAAACTTTAGCATGTAATAAAAATGTAGAATTGGTTGATGCAACTGAAGAATTAGCTGATGCAAGTTTTGACGTTATTACCATGTGGCACGTTTTAGAACACGTTGCAGATTTAAATGCACAAATAGCAGAATTGTATCGCTTGTTAAAACCCGGAGGTAAATTAGTTATTGCAGTACCAAACTTTAAATCTTTTGATGCAAAATATTACAAACAATATTGGGCAGCTTATGATGTACCTCGTCATTTATGGCATTTTTCTAAAAAAAGCATTCGTAAAATTTTTGAAGAGCAAGCCTTGTTTTTAACCGCGGTTGAACCTTTAACTTTTGATAGCTATTATGTAGCCTTATTGTCGGAAAAATATAAAACCGGAAGTATGAATCCGCTTAAAGCTTTTTGGATCGGATTTCGCTCTAATTTTAGTGCAATGAATACGCGCGAATATTCGTCGCACATTTACTTGCTAAAAAAAGACCTGTAATTGGCAAAAAACACAATTTTTACAAGGTGAAATCGTTTTAAAGCTGTTTTAATACTGAAATTAGCGTTGTAATAATACTAATGTTGTATATTTTAAAAAACAAGCTTAAATCGCTTAATTTGAAGTCGTTTTTAATTTATAAATATTATTGTTATCTTTTTTTTAATAGATAATATTTATATTATAGAATTGTTAAATACAGAAAAACTTATTACAACAATATTTGATTAAAATAGAAATATTGTTATTTTTACTCCATATTAATTATCTTAACTTAAAATGAAAAAAATATTCGTATTAGCATTTGCTGCGCTTTCTTTTGTTTCTTGTAATAAAGGTTCAGACGCTTCTTCGTACAAACAAGGTTATGTAGATACAGCAAAACTTATTGAAAATAGTGATGAAGCTAAAGCTATTGAAGAAAAGTACAAAAACAAGTCTGAAGAAATAGGCAAGGAATTACGTGCTGAGATTGAAGCATTTGAAAGAGAAGCAAAAAACTTCCAAGCAAACGCTCAAGTTAAAGGTATGCAATGGGCTCAAACAGAAGGCCAACGTTTAGGTCAAAAAGAACAAGAATTACAAATTAAGCAACAATCGGCTTTACAAACTTTACAACAAGAAAGCGGTAAAGACATGCAAGATTTAGTTGCTAAAATGAAAGAACAAATTTCTGAATACGGAAAACAAAACGGATATGATTTTGTTTTAGGTACTGGTGATGCATCAACCGTATTATTTGCAAAAAGCGAATACGATTTAACAGAAATTGTTACCAAACTTATTAACGATAAGTACAAAGGTCCTAAAGCAGAAACTAAATCAGATTCTACAGCAGTAAACTAAAAACAGTTTATTTTAACCTATATATAAAAAGCCCTTCGAATTATTCGTAGGGCTTTTGTATTTTTACCAATTAATGCAAGTACTATGGATCAGAGTCAACATCTTTCGGATTATGTTTTAAAGTTTATTAACCAAACCAAGCAAAGCTTGTTCTTAACAGGTAAAGCAGGAACGGGTAAAACAACCTTATTAAAAAAAATTACCGAAACTACGCACAAAAATTTTGTGGTTGTTGCACCTACTGGTATTGCAGCTTTAAATGCAAAAGGCGTAACCATACATTCGTTTTTTCAGTTACCTTTTGGCGCATTTATACCCGATTATAGCGCAACGCAAATGTTGTCGGATTACGTAAAGGTAGAAAGCCGAGCTACGTTAATTCGTCATTTTAAAATGAATGGTTTAAAACAAACTTTGGTTCGTAACCTTGATTTGTTAATTATTGACGAAGTTAGTATGCTACGTGCCGACGTTTTAGATGCCATGGATTTTATGTTGCAAACGGTTCGTAAATCGGCCGCTCCGTTTGGTGGCGTTCAGGTGCTATTTATTGGCGATTTACAGCAATTACCACCCGTGGTAAGACAAGAAGAGTGGGAGGTGCTTAAAAAGTACTATAAATCGGCGTTTTTCTTTCATTCAAAAGTAATTTCAGAAAATCCGATTTTATATATCGAACTCGAAAAAATATACCGTCAATCCGATCCAACTTTCATCAACATCTTAAATAACTTACGCAACAATATTGTTACCGCGTCTGATTTGGCTGTTTTAAACGAATACGTAAACCCTGCTTTTGAGAGCCATACCACCGAAGGTTGGATAACCGTTACCACGCACAATGCTAAAGCGGATAAAATTAATACTGAAGCTTTAAACAAATTAAACAACGCAAGTTTTTATTACGAAGCCGAAATTGTTGAAGATTTTCCGGATAAAATTTTTCCGTTAGATGCAACTTTAGAACTTAAAGTGGGGTCGCAAGTTATGTTTATTAAAAACGATTTATCGGCCGATAAACTTTTTTACAACGGTAAAATGGCCATTGTAACGAAGTTAACAGCAAACGAAATTTTTGTACGTTTTCCAGAAGATAGCGTAACTATTGAAGTAGAAAAATATGTGTGGGAAAACATAAAATACACCGTAAATCCGCTAACAAAAGATATTGACGAAGAAATTATTGGCACCTTTAGCCATTATCCTATAAAATTAGCTTGGGCCATAACCGTGCACAAATCGCAAGGTTTAACTTTTGATAAAGCTGCGCTTGATGTAAGCCAGGTTTTTGCGCCCGGGCAAGCCTACGTAGCTTTATCGCGTTTGCGTAGCTTAAAAGGCTTGGTTTTGCTTTCTCCGATGCGAATGAATGGCATGACAACCGATATTGAAATTATGGAATTTGCTAAAACCAAAACCCCACAACAAATGTTAGATAATAACTTGCAAGCACAAACGCTGCAATATTTGTATGTAGAATTGCGCCAAAAGTTTGATTTTTTAGATTTAACCAAAGCGTGGTACAACTTAAAAAGTTCGTACGTTAACGAAACTACGGCATCCCCTAAAGGAAAAATTCAAGATTGGGTTTCTAAACAATATTTATTAATTGATGCCTTGCAAGATTCTGCCCAAAAATTTGGCAATCAATTAGCCAAATTGTTTACCACGCATCCGGTTGATTTGCTTTTTATTCAGGAACGTTGCCAAAAAGCGTTTGATTATTTTTTTCCGTTTCTAGATAAAATGGTAGACGAATTGTTGTACGAAATTGCTATGGTACGTCGTCAAAAAAAGGCCAAACTTATTTTTGAAGAATTAACTGCGATTGAAGAACTTTTGGTAAAACAGGTTTTAGATCTTAAAAAAACGCTGCATATTTTACAGCGCTATATTGACAAGCAAACGATAGAAAAAAGTTCGGTAGAAACGCAAGATATTAGCGAATACAAAATAAATAAGCTGGTTGAAATTGCCGATAGAATTCGTGCCAATAGCGGAGAATTAATTGAATCTCCGACCGATTTAACCTATTACGAATCGGACGCCAAAAAAGAAAAAAAGGAAAAGAAACCAACGCTTGATGTTACTTTAGAACTTTGGCGCGCTAAATTTACCGTGAAAGAAATTGCTGACGAACGTAAATTAACGCAAACCACCATTTATGGGCATTTGGCAAAATTGATTCAGAAACGCCAAATTTTAATTACCGAAATTATTTCGAAAGCGAAGATTAAAAAGCTCGAAAAACTTTTTGAAAGTTACGACGGCGAAAGCTTAACCGAATTAAAAGAAATTTGTGGCGATGCTTTTACGTATGAAGATTTACGTTTGTATAAAGCAACGCTGGATTTGGATAAATAAATAAAAACCAGCCCTAGGGCTGGTTTTTTATTTAAAATTCAAGATGAATTTCTAATGAGAACTCATTTAAAGTTTGTATTTTTTCTGAAAAGCCCCCCTTTAAAGAAAATAAGGATACGCCTCCAAAATTAATGTCTAAATTAGCAGCGATTTCTAATGTCTGATTTGCTTCTTTTGTAATTTTTGTTTTTAATACTTGAGTTTCAAGTATGTTATTTTTTTTTGGGTCGCAACTTTTTACAAAGTGAACTAATTCTTGGTCAAAATATAAATTATCATTTTCTATCCATTTTGTAGCTTCTGAATGAGCATCTTCTAAATTAAATTTGTCTGTTCTAGTGAATGTTTTTAAGTTTAGATATTCATTTTTAAATTTTTCTTCAACTTCTTTTTTATATGATCCTTCTATACTACAACCTTTATATTTTACTCCTCCATTAATATCTTTCTCTAATTTTTTAGTCTCTAAAAGACTAGAGGTTATTTGTATTTTTTTTGCACCTAGTTTATCTGCCATTTCAATATATCTATGAATTTTTTCTTTATAGATGTATTCTTCAAATTTAGATTCTTCAATATAGAGATCATTTATAGTCGGATGTAATAAAAAAATAGTGTTAATATCAAAATTTGTATTATCAACGATTACTTTATTTTTCTTTAAAAAATCATCTTTGTCATATTCATAAGATAATACTTTTATAGGTAAACTACTAAAATTAGAATTTTTAGGTAGTTGATATTTGTAATTTAATGATTTTTCATCGTCTTGAAATATAATTACTTTACTCATAATTAGTTTTTAAGCATTTTAGTTAGAATTATTATTGCCCCAATTGCTAAAAGAAAAAGAAGAATTTTTTTTTTAATAATTTTATTGTTAGAAAGTTTAGCTATCACTTGTTTTAAGTGTTCTTTATCAAGATTTCTATCAATAAGTTCTGAATCATTTTCTAACTTTTTTACAATTGTATCCCAATCACTATCTTCTTGATTGATGTAAAAAATATAATTAATAGCTCTATCTGCATTATCCTTATCTAAATAGTGCGATTTTATAAAAATTATTTTATCTGATGATTTGATCGTAATTTTATCGTCCTTGTATAAATTTTTCCATTCATCAGCTTCAAAAATATAGTCACTACATTTAATGATTTCAAATTCATCAGTAGTCAGTTTACCGTCAATAATACAGTAATCATAACCAATATTTGTTTCTTTTTGAGAAATTAAAAATCGATTCATAATTAATTTTAATTAAAAATTTTATTAATAACTGATTTTGTTTCTGATATATTAGTTAAATTAATAAATATTATACCTTCTAACATTTCGCTATATTTTTTATCTTTCATTAAGTCAAAAAATTTAGACTTAGCGATGCTTTCTGTTATCATTAATTTATCTTTATGCGTTGCAAATATTATAACCTTTTTACTATCTTTATGAATGTTTATTAAATCTAAACGAGAATTGCAGTCTCTTCGATAATGCAATCCATCTATTGGATCAATATAATTATTTAAGTATTTTTCAATATCGAGAAAGTAAAAAATGACATCTGCTTTTTCTATAATTTTTGTATACTGATTAATATAAGTTGTATGACCTCCTATATCTTTACCTGCGCCTATATATATTTTTTTACCACTATCTAAATTAAAAGTAAAACTATCATATTCTTCAATATTATTACTACCTGGTAGTACTTTTGCTCCTAAAGTTTTTAGAAATGTAGTTTTTCCTGCTACCCGCATACCTAATATCCCAAGTTTATTTTTTTTAGGATCATCAAAAACGCCTGGTATTGCAGCTACTGAACCTCCAACTACTAAAGCTACAGCTCCCCAAATTAAAATTGGATGATTAATGGTAATGTTATCATATTTATTATTTAAAAATTCATTAAAGATTTCTTTTAGTAGAAAACAGTATTTATTTTATGAGTTCTATAATTTATTATTTTTTATAGACAAATAATGTCTTTTGTATTTTACAAGTAAAAGTATGATTATTGCTTAGAACAATATTGCAATTTTTAGTAAACACCATATTTTTCTGAGTGAGCAACCCATATAAAATCAAAGCGCCCGATTTGCATTCGCAAATCGGGCGCTTTGTTATACGTATAATAAAGCGAGCAAGCTCGGAATTAAATAAATCACAATGGTCCGGGCGCCGTCAAAATCTTTAGCTAAGCGCTGCGCAATAAGCATTAAAAACAAGCAAATCAGGTTTAGGTAATTCGCATAAACAACAAATTCTGGAGTTTTATACAATAACAAGTAAAATAAACCTAAAGCCGAAAAAACAGCCGTTAAAACTTCAAAACCAATTAAAAGTAATAAAGCCAAAGGCACGCAGTTTTTTAAAGCCGAATTTGCAAAATGCGGTTGCATCCAACCTAAAGTTGCTTTGTAATTAAAAACCTTTTCGTAGCTCGAAATCCAGTACGTAATGTTTAAAAAAACACAAAAAGCCAAGGCAAAAATATAAATGTTCATTAAGGTTTAGTATGTAATAAGCGGGTTAAGTTTAAGCTTAAATCGGTAAAAATAAGGTTCGAGTTTCCGTTGCGTTCCAAATGATAAATCGCATCGGTTAATTCTTTTTCAAACTGAAAAATATTGTTGTGATGCACAAACGGAGCAAAGTTTTTTAAATCAAACTTTTCAACTTGCGGTTCCATATAAATTAAATCCGGAACTTTATAATTTAATAAAAAAGCTTGTCGAACCATTTCTAACGTATGATGCAAAAACAATTTTTGTTGTTCTTTGCCCATTTTAGCAGCTTCTTCGGCCCAATTAAGCAATTCTATGGTATAATCTTTACGTTTTACCACGCCGTACGCAGAACGCATCCATTTAACAAATAAGGCATCAAAAACTTGTTCTTCGTTTTCCTGATTGCTTAGCTTTTTTAAAACCCAATTGTAATTGCCTTGCGATTGATGCGCTAACTTTACAGCCATGTTTTTGTCTAACCGAAAGTTGTTGGTTAAGCTTTCAATAATATTTTCTGGAGCAACCGGTTTAAAACGTACTATTTGACACCGCGAAATAATGGTTTGCAACAAGTTAGATTCGTTTTCGGTAATTAATATAAAAACGGTGTTATCGGTAGGTTCTTCTAAAAGTTTTAAAAGCTTGTTCGCCGTTTCAACATTCATTCTATCGGCGCACCATATAATCATAATTTTATATCCGCCTTCGTACGATTTTAGAGCTATTTTCTGAAAAATTTCTGTGGTTTGATCAACCCCAATAATGGGCTGCGATTTAAAACCAACAAAATCTGCCCAATCGTTGTAATTGCTATACGGCGTTTGCATAACAAATTCGCGCCATTGCGATATAAAAGTTGCCGATGTTGGGTGTTTTTCGTCTTTAGGTGTTTTGTTTACCGGATAAATAAAATGCAAATCCGGATGATTAAATTGCTCAAATTTTAAATTGCACGCTGCATTACCGCCCTGGTTTTCGGCATCCGTATTATTGCACAAAATATATTGTGCGTAAGCAATGGCTGCAGGTAACATGCCCGAACCTTCGGCTCCGATAAATAATTGCGCATGCGGAATTCGACCTTGATCTGCACTTCGGGTTAAAAGTTGTTTAACCTCGTTTTGTCCTATAATTTCAGAAAATAACATAAAGCAAATATACTTAAACTTTAAAAAAATAGTTTATAACCATTCAGGCAATTAGCATCGTGTTTTTTTAACAGTAAAATACTGATAATCTTTGCGTTGAATAGCATTTTTTGTGTGGTTTTAATTTTGATTCTTTACTTTTAGCTTCTATTTTTGGATTTTAAAAACCCAAGGCAAGCTTCAAGTAGTTCAAAATTTATAGTTTAAACCTTACATTTGCAACACACTAATTTTAATAAACATGACAACAAGTAACGATTTTAATTTTAAAGACCAAAAAGCGATTATTCGTGTAGATTTTAACGTACCGTTAAACGAAAATTTTGAGGTAACCGATGTAAACCGCATCGAAGCTGCAAAACCAACCATTGATAAAATTTTAAAAGATGGCGGAAGCGTAATTTTAATGTCGCATTTAGGTCGACCAAAAAATCGTGAAGAAAAATATTCATTAAAACACATTGTAGCTAAAGTTTCTGAAATTTTAGGCGTTCCGGTAACTTTTGTTCCCGATTGCATTGGTGAACAAGCCGAACAAGCAGCCAAAAACTTACAACCTGGTCAAGTTTTGTTGTTAGAAAACTTACGTTATTACCCGGAAGAAGAAAAAGGCGATGTAAAATTTGCAGAGCAATTAGCTAAGTTGGGCGATATTTATGTAAACGATGCATTTGGTACGGCGCACCGTGCACACGCATCAACAACCATTATTGCTCAATTTTTTCCAGAAAAAAATGCTTTGGCGAATTGTTAGCGAAAGAAATTACAAGCATCAATAAAGTTTTAAAAGATTCAGAAAAACCAGTAACTGCTGTTTTAGGCGGTAGCAAAATATCTTCTAAAATTACCGTGATCGAAAATATTTTAGATAAAGTAGATCATATGATTATTGGTGGCGGAATGACTTTTACGTTTATTAAAGCATTGGGCGGTAATATTGGTAATTCGTTAGTAGAAGATGATAAGCTAGAATTGGCGCTATCTATTTTAGATCAGGCAAAAGCTAAAGGCGTACAAATTCATTTACCTATTGATGTGGTTGCGGCAGATAGCTTTAGTAACGATGCCAACACGCAAATTGTAGATGTAAACCAAATTCCTGACGGATGGCAAGGTTTAGATGTAGGACCTAAAACGTTAGCAATTTTAGAACCTATTATTAAAAGCTCTAAAACTATTTTATGGAACGGTCCGCTTGGGGTTTTTGAAATGGAAAAATTTGCTAACGGAACCATTACTTTAGGTAATTTTATTGATGAAGCTACGCAAAACGGAACTTTCTCGTTAGTTGGCGGTGGCGATTCGGTTGCGGCCGTAAAACAATTCGGTTTAGAACCTAAAATGAGTTACGTTTCTACCGGCGGTGGTGCCATGTTAGAAATGCTAGAAGGAAAAGTATTACCTGGAATTCAGGCAATTATAAAATAGTTAATTAACAAATTTTTAAGATTAAAATCGTACATGACTTTTATTTTTGTTAACTTTCTTTAAAAATATTTTCTAAGCAGTGATTTAAACACAACAAAATGAACAATTTAAAACTTTTTTCGATCGGATTATTTGCTTTGAGCGCTGTGGGAGCGCAAGCGCAAAACCAAACTAATCCTGGTTCTTTCGAGAATAAAACACCGGTAACTTTTTTAGATTCATTAAAGCAAACTTTTGTTACTTACGAAAAAAGCAATAAAATAGATGAATTATGGATGAACGAACTGACTAATCAGGATTTGTTTGAAGAAATGTACGCAGACGTAACTTCAGCTGATACTGAGCAAGATGTTTCTTATAATTTATCTACCGAATTGTTAAAAGAAAGATTGGCGCGTTTAAACGAAAAATCACCGTTTAATGTGGTGTACAACCAAACTTTAGAAAATGTTATCAAATCGTTTTTAAAAAACAGATCTAAGTCGTACGAGCGCCTAATGGCGTTGTCGGAATATTACTTTCCGATGTTCGAAGAACATTTAGAAAAATACGATTTGCCCTTAGAAATTAAATACCTTGCTATTGTAGAATCTGCTTTAAATCCGCACGCAAAATCGTATGTTGGGGCAACCGGATTATGGCAATTTATGTACGCAACGGGTAAACAATATAAATTAGAAGTTAATTCTTATGTTGACGAACGTTACGATCCTATAAAAGCTACCGATGCAGCTTGCCAATATTTTAGTAATATGTACAAAATTTTTGGCGATTGGGATTTGGTTTTAGCATCGTACAACACCGGGCCTGGTAATGTTACCAAAGCCATTCGTCGTTCGGGCGGTAAAAAAAATTACTGGAATTTACGTCCGTACCTGCATCGTGAAACCCAAGGTTATTTACCTGCTTTTTATGCAACCATGTACATTTACGAATATCATAAAGAACACGGCATCAATCCTAAAAAAGCACCAATTGCTTATTTTGAAACTGATACCGTAATGGTAAAGAAAAAATTAATTTCAACCAAATTTCTGATTTGTTAGATATTCCGGCAGAACAAATTAAATATTTAAATCCTATTTATAAGGTTGAAGTTATTCCGTACATGACCGATAAACCGCATTATTTGCGTTTGCCTAAAGACAAATTGGCTATTTATCAAGCCAATGAAGAAAAGATTTATGCTTACGTGGATTATGAAGAAAGTAAAATTGAAAAACCTTTTGAAGGTACGCGTTTAGCAGATAACGGAACTTACGAAATAGTTACCAAAACTAAACTACATAAAGTTAAATCGGGTGAATCTTTAGGCGTAATTGCTTCTAAAAACAAAGTTTCAATTGCCGATTTACGCCGTTGGAACAACATTAAAGGCAACATGATTCGTGCCGGACAAAACTTAAAAATTCAAACTACTACGCGCGTAGCAGTTGCACCAAAACCTGAAGAAGTTCGTCCTAAAACAACGCCATTAATTGATAAAAAAGCAATTCAAAAAAAGGTGCGTTTAGCAAAAATTGCGCCCGACGATATGTATTTAAAACATGTGGTTGATGAAAACGAAACTTTAGATGTTATTGCAACAAATTACAACGTTTCTATTGCCGATTTAATGGCATGGAATGAAATTGAAGAAGATACCGATTTTACCGGCCAAACGTTATTAATTAGCTTGCCAGAAAGCGTAAAACAGCAACCGGCAAAAGCAAACCCAACCAAAACGGCCGAAAAACCAGCTAAAAAAGCAAATAATTTGGTTGAAAAAGCGCAGCAAGCCGAAATAAAAAAATATGTAGTTAGAAAAGGCGATACGTTGTATAAAATTTCTAACCAAACCGGATTAAGCATTGCTGAGCTTAAAAAAGTAAACAATTTAAAATCAGAGAAGTTAAAACCCGGACAAGTTTTAAAAATCTAAACCAATAAATTACTAAATTCGCTTTTCAAACCTTAACCATGAGAAAAGCGAATTTTTTTTACGTGATATTTTTTTCACTATTTTTAGTTGCTTGTTCTAACATAACCAATAGCGCCGGCAATTTACCTGCATCAACAGGAAACTTAAACGAAGTTGCTGTTTTTGTAGATAATAACTTGTGGAATGGTGAAATAGGAGATAGCATTCGCGAAAAATTAGCTTATCCGATTGATGGGTTAATTAATGAAGAAACTTCGCTGGTTATTAAACAATACGCCCCGCACGTAATTGACAATTCGGCCAAAAAAGCCCGAAATATTGTGGTGATTGAAAAAGGCAATGAAAACGAATTTATTCATATTGAAAATGAGTTTGCTTTTCCGCAAAACGTATTTCATTTTAAAGGCGAAACCATTTCTGATATTTTAGAGCTGATTCATTTACATGGTGATGTGGTAGAAAATGCCATTCGTTTTTACGAATTGCTACAAATTCAATCACAAATAGCCGAAGCTCCTTTTGATGATGCACGCATTCGCGAAAAATTCAATATTTCTTTATTAATTCCAGAAAGTTATAATTACGCTTTAACAGCACCAAATTTTGCTTGGTTAAAGCGAAACACACCAACCGGTAGCAATTCAATCATGGTTTACCAAGTGCCCGTTTCTCGTTTTGCAAAAGGCGATTTGGTTCGTAACTTTGTTGCCGTTCGTGATTCAATTACCAAAAAATACGTAAAAGGCGTTCCCGAAAATTCCTATATGCACGTAAATACAAGCTATGCACCATTTGTAAAAAAAATATTTTTATACGAAGATGTTGATGCGTTTGAATTTAGAGGAACTTGGGATTTAACTAATGATTACATGGAAGGGCCGTATTTGTGCTATTTGTTTATCACGCCAAATGCTGCAAATTACGTGTTTGTAGACGGATTTGTTTACAACCCAACTTTACCCAATCGCGATGACATTTTTGAGCTCGAAGCGATTATAAAAAGCATATATTTTAATTTTGATGAAGTTACAGATTAAATCTTTTACCGAACTTACCGTTACCGAACTTTACGATGCCTTACAATTGCGTTCTGAAATTTTTGTGGTAGAACAGAATTGCGTTTATTTAGATCCCGATGGAAAGGATAAAAAAGCCGTACATATCCTTGGGTATGTAGATAATGAATTAGTGGCTTACTCGCGCGTTTTTGAGCCCGGAATTTACTTTTCTAACGCATCTATCGGTCGGGTAGTTGTAAAAAAAGAACACAGAAAAGACGGTTATGGTTTTTTATTGGTTAGTAAAGCAATTGAAGTTGCTAAACAACTACATGCCGGACCAATAACCATATCAGCCCAACAATATTTAGAAAAGTTTTATCAATCTTTAGGATTTGAAACGGTTTCGGATATGTATTTAGAAGACGATATTCCGCATATAGAAATGTTGCACCCATAAAAAAAGTCCAGAATGGTTACATTCTGGACTTTTTTTATTCAATTTTAATAGTTTCTGTAATTTTTATATTTTTTATTAATTCCACCATTTGCTTTTTGGCTTTGTCGTCTAAAGTTTTTGCCGAGTTATTCGTTGGTTCTACAGGTTGATAGCCATCAATAAATAAAATATATTCATCTTTAAAAACCAAAGCCTGAACTACGTTTACATTTATATTGCTTGTTTTATTGTTTATAACCATAGGTTCTACGTAGCTGTAATGTTGCACATATTCGGGCGAATTACCGTTTAAAAAAGTTTCGTTGGCTATGTTTTTTACGTTTTCTAAGCCCATCATGTTTTTACTAAAAAATTCGGCTACCATGTTGGGGTAATCGCCAATAGGTAAGTTATTTGCAAAAACGTAAAAAGTAATTTGCGGAATTAAAGCTTTGTTAGATTCTGGATGGTATTTATAAAACTCGTAAATACGCACGGGCTCATTGCGCTGCGTAATAAAACTTTTAACCGATGCAGCATTTTTAAACAATTCTTGAGGTTGAATGTTTCCTTTAGTAAATTCCCATTCTTTTAATTCTTTAGGAATTAAAATTCCGATGTTTTCTAATCCGTTCTGAGCAAATCCGGAAAAGGTTAGTAACCCAAATACAATATAAAATAAACTTTTTTTCATAAAAAACTGATTATATGGTGTTATTTTATAACGCATTATGTTTTTATTTAGTTTAAGATCGGGTAATTAAAAATTCTACCCGTTTATCTAGATGCGGATCTTTCCCAAGCGGAAACCGATTGCCGTAACCTTTAAATCGCATGCGTTTTGGATCAACTTTTTTGCTAACCAAATATTTAAAAACCGCATGGGCCCGATTGTTAGAAAGTTCTTCTTTGCCGGTATCAATATCTAAAGCTTCTTTACTGCCTTTGGTACAACAAACATGGCCTTGAATTTCGATATGAATATGTGTAAATTTATTGAGCTGAAGGGCTAATTTATTAAGCTCAATAATGGTTTCAGGGGTTAAAATACTGCGATCTATCGGAAATTGAATATTTTTTAAATAGATGCGATCGCCACGTTTAGATTGCTGGGTAAGCTCAAAATAAACTCCGTTAATTTGCACAGGATTTCCGTTTTTTAGGTTCAAAACAACATCAACACGGCGGTTATTTTTTCGAACTTCATCAAGGTTTTTTAAAGAATCAGCGGGAGCCAATGCAACTTTACCTTTACCTTGAATTTCGAGTAAAATTTTAAGTTTTACACCACCGTTGTTAAGCAACTGTTTTACTTGTTTTGCCCGTTGGTTAGATAGCGATAAATTGTAGTTTTCTGAGCCGCGATCGTCACAATATCCAAAAATAGAAATGGAGGCAACTTGAACGGTATCAATAGTTTTGAATAAATTGCAGAAGTGCTTGTTGCTGGTTTGCATCAACAGCAAATAAATCGGATTCGAAATAAATCGAAAAGTTTTGTTTTTCTTGCCCAAAAATAGGGCAGGAACAAGCAAGTAAAAAAAATAAAACAAAATGTTTCATAACCCCAATGTTAAATTTAAAAGCTATAAAAAGAACCTTTGCTTTTTAAGCAAGGCAAAAAAGCTATTTTATATAGTATAAAATAGTAAACAGCAATTAATAATTGGGGGCTTTACTAACTAGTTATTTATCCTAATAACTTAAATGTAAGGTTTTTATTGTTTTATTTTACTTTAAGGGTTTGTTTGTATAAGTTAGAATTGTTTAAAACTTCAACGCCTTTTTTAACCGTTGGGTTGTTGTGCGCGTAATACTGATGCAAACCGTTTTTGTATTGGTAACGGGTAATTAAATCTTCTAAAATAAGTTGTTTTATTTCGTTTTTGTTTTTGTCAATTTCAATTTCCTGACTGTTTTTAATGGCTTGTTGTAATGCTGTTAATTGTTGTTGCACGACATCGCTAACTTCTTCTTTTTTAATGGTAGATTCTAGCTCCATTAAAGCTTTTTCAGAATCAGATTGCAATACAATATTATGTTGTTTAATATAATTTTTAAATGCTGTAAAATCGGCGTCAGAAACAGTTTTGATTTCTGCTTTGTTTGCATTTAGGTTATAAAGCTGGGTACAAAAGTTAAAAATTACTTTTTCGTCATCTAACAATTTTACAATGTTGCTTTGTTTGTTTGCATCTACAATAAAATCGGGTAAAATACCACCGCCATCGTAAACTACACGGCCGGCTTTGGTTTTAAAAGCGGTATAATCTTTCTCGCTTATTTTTATTGCTTTTCCGTCTTTATCTTTATGCCCATAATCTAAAGCTTGAATGCAGCGGCCCGATGGCGTATAATATTTAGAAATGGTAACTTTTAACTGCGTTCCGTATGGTAAATCGATCGGGCGTTGAACCAAACCTTTACCAAAACTGCGATTGCCAACTACCACAGCACGATCTAAATCTTGTAAGGCACCTGCAACAATTTCTGAGGCCGAAGCACTTTTTTCGTTAATTAAAATAGCCAGCGGAATTTGTGTATCTACCGGTTCGTTTTGGGTACGTAAGCTTAAGTTTGATTTTACATCTTTTGATTTTGTGGTAACAATTAACTCGTTTTTATTTACAAACAAGTTGCATAAATTAACGGCTTCTTGCAATAAACCGCCGGGGTTGTTTTGTAAGTCTAAAACAATTTGTGTTGCACCTTGTTTTTTTAAAGCTACCAAAGCTTCTTTAACTTCGGCCGTAGTTTTTGCATTAAATTGAGAAAGCACAATGTAGCCCGTTTTTTTGTCGTCTAATAATTGATAAAACGGCACAGCTTTAACCTCAACATCATCTAAACTTATTTTTGTAGTTTGTTTGGTACCATTACGGTTGTACGTAACATCAATTACTGTGTTTTTGGCTCCACGTAGCAGTTGCGAAATATCTTCTTTAAAATCGACTAATTTTACATCGTTTATCTGAATAATTTCGTCGCCAGCTTTTAAACCTGCTTTATCAGCTGCAGAATCTTGAAAAGGTTCTATAACAAACAAACGTCCATCTTTACGATATAAATTGGCTCCAATCCCGGTATATTCTCCAATGGTATTAGTTTTAAATCGAATAACATCTTGTTCGTTAAAGTAAACCGTGTACGGATCTAAATTTTTAAGCATGTTTTTAATGGCATTGTCCATTAATTCGGCCGCATTGGTTTCTTCTACATAATTTTGATTTACGGCTTTATACAACGACGAAAATATTTCGAGTTGTTTGGCCAACTCAAAAAAATCATCTTTGTAGGTAAAGGCAGTAGTTGTAGTTAAAAGCGATGCAGCAATAACAGGGAATAAAAACTTATATCTTTTTTTCATTTTGCAAGATTTGAAACGTAAACTTAACTTTTTTTTTTTTTAGAACGGATTTTTTTAATGCCGTAATAAGTTAAAAAGCCAATTAGTAATAAAGGCCAAATGCTAATAATACCGAAAAATGCTGCTTGAATAAGTTCCCAACCCCAAACAAAAGAATTACTTATTTTTTTGCCAAAACTAACTGGCTGAAAATTGCCTTCGTAAGTTTTGTACACATTTATAGTAACCAAATTATAGGCTTGCATTTTATTGTAATAAGCCATGTTGTTGTTATGGTTGCGTTGTTGGCGTTCTAAATTTTCAATACGTTCGTAAATGGTTAACGTTTCGTCAATCGCAGTACTTTTTTTAAGCAATTCTTGATATTTTGTAAGTAAAATATCGTCTGAATTTAATTGATTTTTTAGCTCGTAATATTCTTTAGTAATATTGGTTATGCGGGTAGATTTTCGTTCAATTCCATCAAAATTTGCATCGCTAAACGCATCCATAAAGGCTGAATACGTGCTGCGTGGCACGTACAAAGTAAGTTGTAAAGATTTGTTAGATGTACTTTCTTCGCTTACCTCAGCTTTAGCTTGTTTAATAAGCGTTTCGATTTGCTTTTGGGCAGCTGTAAGATTTTTGGTGTTGATATAAATATCAGATTCAATAATTTGTTTGTTTACTAGATTTTGACTCGATTCTACTTTTGATTCATTTTTAACCACTTCAGGTTCAGTAAAACGTACTTCATCAATATCAGGTATTTCAGTATTTTCCATTGAAACAAGTACAACATCTTCATCTGCAAAATGTGTTTCACCATTTTTGCAAGCCATGGCTAATATTGCCAAAAACAAAAAAGCTATTTTATTCATAATTACGTTTTAAAAGCAAACGTAAAATAGCAATTAAAATGATATAAATGTAAATTTATTGAATAGCATCTTTAAATTTTGTAAACAAATCAATAGTTTTTTGTTCTATTTCTTGGTAAGATAATTTGTCTTTTGCTTGATAAAAAAACATCATAGCATATGGTTTTTCGCCAATAGCATCGTAAATAATGCTTTTATTTTTGCGATAGGTTTCGCGAAGTACGCGTTTAAAATAATTGCGTTTATTGGCACGTTTAAAGTACTTTTTAGAAACCGAAACGCCCATTTGTAGGCCTGCATCCGTTCCTTCCTCTAAAGCCACGTAAACCAAACGTAACGGATATTTAGAGACAGATTTACCTTTAGTAAACAATAAGTCAATATGTTTTTGAGTTTTTAATTTCTCTGCTTTTGGGTAATTCTGTTTCATCTCAATCGTTGCATTTGGTATGCAAAAATACGATTTTAAGCGGTTTAACTTAACAATTGGATGGAGTATTAATAAAAAAACAGAAACATATTATATTTTAAAATACAAGTTTCAACATCTGTTTGCTTTTTTATACCTGTTTTTAATATATCAGTCCGAATTACAAATACCGTATGATAAAGATTTATTGAAAACGGTTGCCAAAAGATTATTTAATATGGAATAAAAAAACCGTAAGCAAAGCTTACGGTTTTTTTATTATTGTACGTTATATACGTTGTTGTCTTTATTTACATCGGCCATCATTTGGCTTGGATCAATAATTACTTGTTTTACTTTTTTGTCTGAATTAAATTCGAACGAATAAACCGGTTGTGCCCAATCCCATCCTGTTAAAACAGTGCGTTTAAATTCTGGGTAAGGATTTGGTTTAGTCCAACGCATTAGGGTATTTGGTACATAAAATGTTTCTATAGAATCATCTTCATAAACCACAAAAATATCTAATGGCATTGGCATTAATCCAATTCTGTCTAACGTAACTTCATTAGTAAACGTTTTTGCTTTTTGGTTTGCTGTTGATTTTACGTTTGAAATGCCGTAATCAATCGTATTTGTAGTTTGAGTCCAATCTACTAAATACCAATCTAAAACAGCGCCAGAAACTTTTTCTGCAGTACGTTTAAAATCGTTTGGTGTTGGATGCGTAAACTTATAATCTTCGTAATATTTTTTTAACGTTTCCATCATTTTATCGTTCCCAATCACATAACCTAATTGTGTTAAAAAGATGGCTCCTTTGCTGTATGCTGAGATAGAATAAATTCTGTTTAACTCAAATCGGTCGGCGTGTGTAGATTGTGGTTGTTCTTTACCTGTACTAACCATATAATAATAGTTGTTGTACATAGATTGGAACGGATTTTCGTCTTCTTGGTATTTTTTCTCCATAATGGTAGCAACTGCTAAATCTGAAATGAATGAGGTAAAACCTTCGTCCATCCAGAAATGCTTACCTTCGTTTGTTGCTAGCATGTGTTGGAACCACATGTGCGCCAATTCGTGCGCTGTTACGCCAATTAAGCTTGCAATGTTACGATTTCCGGTAATTAAGGTTGCCATTGGATATTCCATTCCACCGTCACCGCCTTGAATAACCGAATATTGTTTGTATGGATATTCACCAATGGTTTGGTTAAAAAAGTTTAATAAATCTGCTGTTTTGGGCTGTAATTCTTTCCAAGTAGCAGAATATGGTTGATTTTTTTGTAGAAAAAGTGCAATTCTACATCATTTGGACCAATTAAAATATCGTGCTCAAAATCATTATCTGCACCCCAAGCAAAATCTAATACATTTGGCGCAACAAAATGCCAAGTTAATTTTTTAAGCTTTTTCGGATGTTTTACCGTAACGCCTTTATCTTGGTAACCATGACCAATTTCGTTTTTGTTTTGTAAATAACCGGTTGCACCAATGGTATAATCTTTATCAATTGTAATTTTTACATCGAAGTTACCCCAAACACCATGAAATTCACGTCCAATGTACGGATCAGCATGCCAACCTTCAAAATCGTATTCAGCCATTTTTGGGTACCATTGCGCCATTGATAAAACAACGCCTTCGTCTGAATTACGTCCTGCACGTCTAATTTGTAAAGGTACTTGCCCTTTAAATTTCATGTCAAACTTGGTAGCTTGTCCTGGTGCAATTGGTTGTGCTAAATCAACTTCTAAAATTGTTCCAACAACATGGTGTTTAACTGCAGCACCATCTTGTTTTAAATCTAAAACGTGGATGTAACCAATTTCATGAGGTTTAAGAACCGAAATTCTACTTTCTTTAGGAGCATTATCGCCTTTTGTAAAAGCACGAACCATGCGTCTGTCTGGATCTGCAATTGTTTTTAATCTATAATCCATAGCACTTCCGGGTTGGAAGGCATTAAAATACAAATGGTAAAAAACCTTTTTTAAGGTATCTGGTGAGTTGTTGGTGTAAACCAGTTCTTGTTTTCCGTCGTATTGAAAGTTTTTTACATCCATGTCGATATCCATTTTGTAATCTACATGTTGTTGCCAATACCCCGGGTTAGGATTTTTTTGCGCAAATAGCGAACCTGAGCAAGCTATTACGAGTAAAAAAATTTTTTTCATAGTTAGTATTTATTTTGTGAGTTTATAAAAAAAGCCACAAAATTTTAATTCTGTGGCTTTTAAATGTTTTGCAATATATAATTATTTTTTTGCATTCGAAACTTTCTCTGCTAAAATTACCGCGTTGTATAAGTTGATGATTTTACCTGATTTAGAAAGCTCGTTAAATGGTTTTTTGTCTTTGTTTTCACCGTATCTAACATCTTGTGTTAAAGTAATTCCAGAATCCATTAAAATCTGTTTTACTTCGGCAGCTGTTAGGTTAGGGTAGTATGAACGAATTACTGCAGCAACCCCAGCAGCATTTGGAGATGCCATTGATGTACCTTGTAAATATTCGTAGTTATTTTCTGGTGTTGTAGCATAAATTTTAGCTCCTGGTGCAAAAATATCTACATTGTTTGCTCCGTAGTTCGAGAAACCTGCAACCATATTTTCACCGTAACTTGGGTTTAAAGCGCCAATAATCATTACGTTTGATAATGTTTCTGCGGCTCCGTCGTACGAATCTGATGGGTATTTATTTACTACATCTAAATCTTTAGAATCGTTACCTGCTGCAAAAAGTACTAAAACATCTTTTTCTTCAGCATATTTTAATGCATCTTGAACCCATTCTTTATTCGGAGAATAATATTTTCCGAATGATCCGTTTAAAACTTTTGCTCCGTTATCTGCTGCGTAACGAATCGCTAAAGCAATATCTTTATCATACTCATCTCCATCTGGCACAGCACGTAAAGCCATAATTTTTACATTGCCGTTAGCAACTCCGTCACCACCTAATTCGTTACCACGTGTTTGAGCAACAATACCAGCAACGTGTGTACCGTGTTTTGCAGATGCAATTACGGGTCCGATTACGTTGTTGTTTCCGTAGTTTGTATCTGTAATATCGTCAGGATTATCGCCAACAGGCGTACGGCCATCAAACGCTACATTTAAATGTGAGTTTAATTGCGTTTCGTAATGGTTTTTAGCTCCAGTTATCTGTCCTTTAAATTCATTGTAAGGTACTTCGGCTAAAATACGGGTAAATGTATTTTTAGCTTGCGTGCTTAATTCGTCAGTTACTTCAATTTTCTGAATATCTTCTAACGTAATATCTTCCGTTTTTCCTGTTGCTTTTTCAACTACATCAATAAAAGATTGAAAAACGTTGATGCGCTCTAAAGAACCTTTTGCTTCTGCAACATCTGCTTCTAATTCAATAACCGCACGTTGGTATTCAGGATCTGCTGTGTTTCCTTTTTTAATAATACGCACGTATTCCATGTTTTCAGCATCCGAATCGCCTAAAAAGTTCCATCCGTTAATGTCATCAATATAACCGTTGTTATCATCGTCATTTCCGTTTGCTGTTTCATTTGGGTTAACCCAAATAGCTGGTTTTAAATCTTCGTGGTTGATATCAATACCAGAATCTACAATTGCAACAATAACCTCGGTTGGTTTTTTGTTTACCAATAATTCTGCATAAGCACGATCAACGCTCATTCCTGGCACTGTATCTTTTACTAAATCTAAATGGCTCCAACGTTTTAAATCGTTTTCTGCTAATGGTGCATTTTTTAAAGGTACTTTATCGTATTT
The DNA here is from genome assembly GCF_025919725.1 of Flavobacterium agricola. Classification (NCBI taxonomy): domain Bacteria; kingdom Pseudomonadati; phylum Bacteroidota; class Flavobacteriia; order Flavobacteriales; family Flavobacteriaceae; genus Flavobacterium; species Flavobacterium agricola. The sequence continues at coordinate 2,249,920 of NZ_CP081495.1, forward strand.
ATCAACATAAGTTGTTGGGAGCTTAGATGTTGTAGTACAGCTTGCTAGGGCTAATGAAAGCGCCGCGCAAATGTAAAATGGTTTAGTTGTTCTCATATATAATGCGATTAATTTTAAATAAGGTAAACATATTAGTAGCCGAAAAGTACTGTTTTGTTACAAAATATCCTCATATTTTAATATTTCGTTAAGCCTTACTCCCTTTTCGGTGTTTTGTACGGTAATAATTTCGTTATGTGCATCGTGTTCTAAAAGCAACAACCAATTTTCATTTGCTGCCCGATTTAAAAAATATTCTTTTTCACTAACGGTTAATAATGGGCGCGTGTCGTAACCCATAACGTATGGAATCGGAATATGACCTGCTGTGGCTAACAAATCGGCACAATAAGCTAAGGTTTGGTTTTTGTATTTAAAAATGGGTAGCATTTGTTTTTCGGTATGGCCATCAACAAACAAAATATCAAAACCTAACTCGCTATTTTCAAGGTAATTGTTTTCTTTACGGTTTATAAAATGCAGTTGCCCAGCTTCTTGCATGGGTAATAAATTTTCTTTTAAAAAGGATGCTTTTTCACGCGGATTCGGGTTGGTTGCCCATTCCCAATGGTTTTGGTTGGTCCAGTATTTTGCATTTTTAAATGCAGGTTCGTATCCGGTACGATCTTTATTCCATTGAATGGCACCGCCCGAATGGTCAAAATGCAAATGAGTTAAAAAAACATCGGTAATATCATCTCTATGAAATCCGTAATGCGCTAACGATTTGTCTAAGTTATGAGAACCCCATAAAGAATAATAGCCAAAAAATTTTTCTGATTGTTTATTTCCCATTCCGGTATCAACCAAAATTAGTTTATTGCCATCTTCAATCAACAAACAACGAGCAGCTAAATCAATTAAATTATTCGCATCAGCTGGGTTGGTTTTATTCCAAATGGATTTCGGAACTACGCCAAACATGGCTCCGCCGTCTAACTTAAAATTACCAGATTCTATAGGATAAATTTTCATAAATAAAGTATTAAAAAGTTAAAGTTACTAAAAACCTTATTTATCGGGCTTTTATTATAGAAAAAATTTATCAATTCATTAGTTATAAAAATGTTAGCTTTTAGATAAAGTCCTTTTTTTATAATATCTTTGCATAAAGAATATAAAGTAACCCAACAAAAACCATGATAAAAGTTTCTGAATCAGCTAGAAAGAAAGTTATATCTTTAATGGAAGACGATAACTTTGACCCATTTAACGATTATGTTAGAGTAGGCGTACATAGCGGCGGATGCTCGGGCTTATCTTACGATTTAAAGTTCGATAAAACCGTTGCTGAAGATGATAAAATTTTTGAGGACAACGGCATTAAAATAGCAGTAGATAAAAAAAGCTTTTTTTACTTAGTAGGAACAACTCTTGAATATTCTGGAGGTTTAAACGGTAAAGGATTTGTTTTTAACAACCCTAATGCTCAAAGAACATGTGGTTGTGGCGAAAGTTTTTCGTTATAATTTAAAATTGAAAATAGCTTTCAATTAAAAACTATACAAATTGTTTAAAATTTTAATTTTGAACACTTTAATTAAGAACTTATGAGTAAGTACACTGAAGAAGATTTAAAAAAAGAATTAGAAACTAGGGAATACGAATACGGCTTTTATACAGAATTAGATGCCGAAACGTTTCCGGTGGGGCTAAATGAAGATATTATTCGCGCAATTTCTGAAAAGAAAAATGAGCCAGAATGGATGACTGAATGGCGTTTAGATGCTTTTCGTATTTGGAAAGAAATGGTTGAGCCAGAATGGGCAAACGTAAAATACGAAAAACCAGATTTTCAAGCTATTTCTTACTATTCGGCACCAAAAGATATTGACCCGAATAAAACTTTAGATGATGTTGATCCGGAGTTGTTAGAAATGTACAAAAAATTAGGTATTTCTATTGACGAACAAAAACGAATGAACAATATTGCAATGGATATTGTGGTTGATTCGGTTTCGGTAGCAACAACGTTTAAAGAAACCTTAAGCGAAAAAGGAATTATTTTCTGTTCTATTTCTGATGCCATTAAGGACCATCCAGAATTAGTGAAAAAATATTTAGGAAGCGTAGTTCCAAAAACAGATAACTTTTACGCAGCATTAAACTCGGCTGTATTCTCAGACGGATCGTTTTGCTACATTCCAAAAGGCGTTCGTTGCCCAATGGAACTTTCTACCTATTTCCGTATCAACCAAGCCGGAACTGGGCAATTTGAGCGTACCTTGTTAATTGCAGATCAAGGATCGTATGTTTCGTACCTAGAAGGTTGTACTGCACCATCTCGCGATGAAAACCAATTGCACGCAGCTGTGGTAGAATTAATTGCAATGGACGACGCCGAAATTAAATATTCAACCGTACAAAACTGGTTCCCTGGAGATAAAGAAGGTAAAGGTGGGGTATTTAACTTTGTAACTAAACGTGCAATTGCTGAGAAAAATGCAAAAGTTTCTTGGACGCAGGTTGAAACCGGATCGGCTGTAACCTGGAAATACCCATCATGTATTTTAAAAGGAGAAAATTCGGTAGGTGAATTTTACTCAATCGCTGTAACCAATAACCACCAACAAGCAGATACCGGAACAAAAATGATTCATTTAGGTAAAAACTCTAAATCAACCATTATATCAAAAGGTATTTCGGCAGGTAAATCACAAAACTCATACCGTGGTTTAGTGAAAATTGGTGCAAGAGCAGAAAACGCACGTAACTTTACACAATGTGATTCTTTATTAATGGGTAACGAATGTGGTGCACATACGTTTCCGTATATTGAATCTCAAAATTCAACAGCAAAATTAGAACACGAAGCAACAACAAGTAAAATTGGTGAAGATCAGGTGTTTTATTGCAACCAACGTGGTATTCCAACAGAAACAGCTATTGCTTTAATTGTAAATGGTTTTTCTAGAGAAGTTTTAGATAAATTACCAATGGAATTTGCAGTTGAAGCTAAAAAATTATTAGAAATTTCGTTAGAAGGATCTGTAGGATAATTGAAAATGTTTTAATTTGAAGATTTGCAAATGAAAGATTCCGAAAACATAATCGTTAAACCTACCTTCGAATTTGCCTTAGCTATTATAGCTTATTGTGAAGAATTAGAAAGTAATAAAAAATTTGTAGTTTCGAATCAATTGTTAAAATCGGGTACATCAATTGGTGCAAATGTGCGAGAAGCACAAAATGCAGAAAGTAAAAATGATTTTATACATAAATTTAAAATCGCAGCTAAAGAAGTTGAAGAAACTATTTACTGGCTTGAACTTTGCAAACAAAGCCCAAATTATCCAGATTGTTCAACCTTAATTTATCAAATTGAAACCATTCAAAAATTATTAATAAGATAATAATATCAGCAAAAACAAAATAATACGAGAAATGAAATTTTCAAATTAGAAAATCTTCAAATCATCAAATTAAAAAGATATGTTAGAAATTAAAAATTTACATGCCTCTGTTGAGGATAAAGAAATATTAAAAGGAATTAATCTGGAGGTTAAACCAGGCGAAGTTCACGCAATTATGGGACCAAACGGTGCCGGAAAATCAACTTTATCTGCAGTAATTGCAGGTAATGAGAACTTTGAGGTTACCCAAGGTGAAATTATTTTAGACGGTGAAGATTTAGGTGATTTAGCACCAGAAGAAAGAGCGCATAAAGGCATCTTTTTATCGTTTCAATACCCGGTAGAAATTCCTGGAGTTTCAGTAACCAATTTCATCAAAACAGCTATTAACGAATCGCGCAAAGCAAAAGGTTTAGAAGATATGCCTGCGAACGAAATGTTGAAGCTAATTAAAGAAAAATCAGAATTATTAGAAATTGATCGTAAATTTTTATCGCGTTCGTTAAACGAAGGTTTTTCGGGTGGTGAGAAAAAACGTAACGAAATTTTTCAAATGGCTATGTTAGATCCTAAAATTGCTATTTTAGATGAAACAGATTCTGGTTTAGATATTGATGCATTACGTATTGTTGCAAACGGTGTAAACAAGCTTAAAAGCGAAAATAACGCGGTTATTGTAATTACGCACTACCAACGTTTGTTAGATTATATCGTTCCAGATTTTGTACACGTTTTACACGATGGTAAAATTGTTAAAACAGGAGGTAAAGAATTAGCTCTTGAATTAGAAGAAAAAGGATACGATTGGCTAAAATAATTAGTTTAAAAAGTTTCGGGTAGTAAGCTAAAACACAGCTTTAGCTTTAAACAACAAACTTTAAACAAAACAACATGGAGTTAAAAGAAAAATTATTAACCTCTTTTTTAGCTTTCGAACAAAAAGTGGATATCAATACCAATTTACACGATGTTCGCAACGAAGCATTAAAGACGTTTGAAAATAAAGGTTTTCCTACCAAAAAGGAAGAAGCTTGGAAATATACCTCGCTTAATGCAATCTTAAAAAACGATTTTGCTATTTTACCTAAAGGCGATGATGCAATTGAGTGGAAAGATGTAAAACAATATTTTTTAAACGATGTAGATACGTACAAAGTAGTTTTTGTAAACGGTGTTTTTTCATCTAACTTATCATCTACAACGCACGACGGATTGGACGTTTGTTTATTGTCATCAGCATTAACCAAACCCAAATACAAAATGATTATTGATACGTATTTTAATCAAGCTATTGATAAAAATGATAGCTTAACTAATTTAAATACGGCATATGCACTAGAAGGTGCATATATCAATATCCCTAAATCAACCGTAGTACAAAAACCAATCGAGATTATTTATTTTACAACCGGAACAAACCCAACGTTTGTACAACCGCGTAACTTAGTAATTGTTGGAGAAAATGCACACGTACAAATTTTAGAACGTCATCAAAGTTTAACTTCTGCTGCTGTATTAACCAATTCGGTTACCGAAATTTTTGCTGCCAAACGTGCTATTGTAGATTATTACAAACTACAAAACGACGTGCAAACGGCTAATTTGGTTGACAATACGTTTACCGTTCAGAAACAAGAAAGCCGCGTTTCGGTTCATACCTTCTCTTTTGGAGGTAATATTACACGTAACAACTTAAACTTTTACCAAAAAGGCGAACGCATCGATTCTACCTTAAAAGGAATTACAATTATTGATGATAAACAACACGTAGATCATTATACGTTAGTAAACCACGAAGAACCAAATTGTGAGTCGCATCAAAACTACAAAGGTATTTTTGACGGACAATCTACAGGGGTTTTTAATGGTAAAATTTTTGTAGATCAGGTTGCACAAAAAACAGATGCTTTTCAGCAAAACAACAATATTTTATTAACCGATAAAGCAACATTAAATACCAAACCGCAATTAGAAATTTTTGCTGACGATGTTAAATGTTCACACGGTTGTACTATTGGTCAGTTAGATGAAACAGCTATGTTTTATTTACAACAACGTGGAATTCCGAAAAAAGAAGCTCGTGCTTTATTAATGTACGCGTTTACTGATGAGGTAATTTCATCGGTTAAAATTCCAGATTTAAAACAAAAAGTTTCTCAGCTTATTTCTAAAAAATTAGGAGTAAATATGGGGTTTGAAATATAACATACTGATTGTTAAAAATATAAAAGCTATTTAGGTTATTCTAAATAGCTTTTTTTTATGTTAAATTATGTTATTTTAATTTGGAATAAATAAAAATTAATAACTACATTTGCTGTTGTCTATAATTAATCTAAATAAAAATAAAGAAATAGAGCAAACGATATATTTTAAAACGGCAGTATTTTTTTGTTTTAGTGCTTCTGTATTTGCACAAACTTCGCCCAAAGCAGATTCTATTACATCGCCCGTTATTATGGACGATTTAATTATTACTGGTCAATTTAATCCGCAGGCTGTAAATAAATCTATTTACGATGTGCAAGTTATAACGCGCGAAATGATTGATCGCCAAGCCGGAAATAATTTAGCCGATTTGTTAAACCAAAACTTAAATATTGTAATTATTCCAAATGCAAGCACGGGTAAATCAACCGGAAATATGTTGGGGTTGGATGCGCAGTATTTTAAAATTTTGGTAGATAACATTCCTTTAATTAATGAAGAAGGTTTAGGTAGTAATGTAGATTTAACGCAAATTAATTTAGACGATATTCAACGCATTGAAATTGTTGAAGGATCAATGGGCGTAGAATACGGTTCTAATGCCATTGCAGGTGTTATAAACATTATTACAAAAAAAGGATCTACTTATAAATGGAGCTTTACCCCAATGATTCAGGAAGAAACGGTTGGTTCTGAATATAATTTAAAAGATAAAGGCCGCCATATTAAATCGCTTAAAATAGAGCATAATTTAACCGATCGCATTTATGTAAACGCTATTTATACTCGTAATAATTTTAAAGGTTTGTGGAGCGATAAAAAAGGCGAAAATTACGGAATAAACGACGGGTTGCGCGGATACGAATGGTTGCCAAAAGAACAAAATACCGTAAAAGCCATGATTCGCTACAAAAGCGATAATTACAATTTATTTTACAAGTTTGAAGGTTTTTTTGAACAGGTTGATCGGTACAACAATACGGTGCTAGAAAACTACAATCCAATTACCCAAACCAGTAATCCAACAGCAAAAGATGCCGTTTTTAATTCTAAACGTTACGTACATCATATCAATGCTTTTGGTCGTTTTAATGATTTATTTAATTACGATGTTTCTTTCTCCTTACAAGATCAGAAAAAAAGCGTTGAAGATTATGTTTACTTAATTAAACAAGATGCAAAAACAGATGTTTCTAAATATGATTTTCAGAGCCGTAAAGGATTTTATTCTCGCGGAAGCATTTCTAATTTCCTAGTTAAAAAAAGCTTCGATTTCCAGTTAGGGTACGAACTTTCGTCTTTAAAAGGTTTTGCATCGCCTTATTCAGGAGATTATAAAACGCCTGTTTCTCGTAATCTAGATAATTATGATTTTTATGCTTCGTCAGAAATAACCTTATCCGACAAACTTTCTGTTAGACCGGGGGCCCGAATCATGATTTCTCCTTTATTCAGCAACCAATTAGCTTGGAGCTTTAGTGCAAAATACAACCTACCTAAAAATTATGAATTGCGCGCTATTTATGGCAATTCACCACGTTTGCCCAATTTTGATGAGTTGTACTCTTATTTTGTTGATTCTAACCACGACATTCAAGGAAATGAAAAGTTAAGTCCCGAAAAAGGACAATCTGTTTTCTTGAGTGTAAAACGCCAATTCGAACATCAAAAATTAACCTTGTTGCCTAAGTTAACGCTTTGGTACATGGATGTTTCTGATCGTATCGATTTGGCCGTGGTGAATCAATCACCTTTGCGCTATTCGTATGTAAACGTAAGCAGTTACCAATCTTTCGGTTCAACCTTACAATCTAAAATAAAATATAAAAACTTAAGCGGTGGGGCAGGCGTAACTTTTTCTGGCGTTGCCCAGCAAATTGACGATCGCCCATCTGATACACATCATTTTTTATATGCCATTCAAGCCAACCTAAACGCGGCTTATACGCTGCATAAAACGCAAACAACTTTATCGCTGTTTTTAAAATACAACGGACAAACGTACCAATACGTTGCCAAACAAGAAAACTTTGGTGATGTGGTTTACGAAAAAGGCAAACAAAATGGTTATGCGTGGTTTGATGCATCCATTCATCAACCGTTTTTAAACAAAAACTTACACGTAACCTTAGGTGCCCGAAACTTGTTTGATGTTACCAGCGTAAGAACGTCGGCTATTGAAGGCGGAACACATAACGGGCCAGCATCAAACCTAACTTTAGGTTACGGCCGATCGTACTTTTTAAAATTATTATATAACCTAAATATCTAAATACTTATGAAAAAACTGGGATTCCTTAGTTTTATTACAGCGCTATTTGTTTTGGTAGCCTGCTCTAAAGATGATTCACCCTCACAAACCGAACCTTTGGTTATTTCTTTCGAGAAAACTGCAATAGATTATTCGACTATTGAAAACGAAGCGCCAATTGGTTTGGTTTTCTCGCAACGCCCAACAGCAAATGGCGTACTTTATATTCAGGTAGAAGCAACCAATGCAACTTACGATACCGATTTTAATACCTTGCCTACGGCTGCTTTAAACGAGATTGTTTTGCCATTTACAGCAGGACAAGAAACGTTGTCTTTTACTTTTAAAAATTTAATTTTTCCGTTTGATCGTGGCGATAAAAAAGTAAATTTTACTATTACTAAAATTGAATATCCTGGAGAAACAGCCATTCAGGGTTATACCAAGTTAAACGTTTCTTTCGAAACGTTTTCTCGCGGATTTTTTGCACCCAATATTGGTGGTCCGAACGAACCTAATCAGGTTTATATTGATTTAAGTAAAGGAAAACTAACCGATGTGCAACGCGATAGCTGGGATTTAGGCTTTTATGCTGGTAACGAATTTAAAGTTATGCTTAACGGATCTGTAGCAATGGCTGCAACTGCTTTACCACAAACGAATTTAGCTGATGTGACTGAAGAATCTGTTGCTGCCTTAAAAACACAAGTTGCAACAGGAACTTTTAATCCTACTAATACCATTTATATTGATAATCCGTCGGGTGATTTAAACGGGTTGGTAATTAATAACGTTTCTGATAATCCAGCAAATAATCCGGTTTATCTTATTAATTTAGGATTTTCGGTTGGTACTGCAGCTCCAAATGTTGGATCGGTTGCTATAAACGGAGAACATCGTGGTTGGAAAAAAATAAAAATTAACCGTGACGGATCTAATTATAAAATTCAATACGCAGATATTGACGGATCTAACTTTAAAGAACAAGTAATTACCAAAGTTTCGGCCTTTAATTTTACCTTTTATAGCTTAGTAACCAATCAGGTAAAACAAGTACAACCAGAATCCAAAAACTGGGATATTGCTTTTACGGTGTTTACCAATATTATTCCGTCGGCCGGATCATACGTATATTCAAATTATGTAATAAATAATGTTGTTGGCGGTGCTAAAGCATATAAAGTTTCTACAGATAACTTTAGCTATGCAGCATTTACCAAAGCAAATGTAGATGAAAGTTTGTTTACAGCCGATCAACGTAGCATTGGTGATTCTTGGCGTTCGGTAACTCCAGTTGCAATGAATCAAACCGTATTTTATGTGGTAAAAGATCCTGAAGGAAACTATTATAAAGTGAAAATGCTTTCGGTAGTTAGCCCAGAAGGCGTTCGAGGAAATGCAACGTTTGAATACGAAATTCTTCCATAATTATATTCAGTTCTATTTTTTAAAACGGCGGTAGTAATACCGTCGTTTTTTATTTGCAAACCCCGCAACTATTTCCTTTTACAGAACAATGTTTACAATATAAATAAAAAAGCACTTGTTGGGTGACAAGTGCTTTTTCTGAACTAACTTAACTAATATTATGAATGGTTTATTTTTTTAAATTTCGGTCATTAAATTTCTCCATGATTTTAACTCAGGAATACCGGGTTTACGTTTGCCAAAAAATTGAACAATAATTTCTCCTTCGGTATTAAAAACTTCAACAGAGGTTACAATACCATCTTCCGTTGGTTTTCTTACCACCCAAGTTTCTGCTACGCGATCCATATCTAAATGCAGATTAAAATCGGGATCAAGAATATTATACCAATTATTATGCCACATTGTTTTGTGAATTTCGCCGGTATGAATTTGTATGATGCCTTTATTTCCGGTAAAAACCATAATTGGTATTTGTTGGCTTTGCGCTTTACCTAATAGGTACACAATATTTTCTTTTTTTATTTTTTTTGCATAACACGCATCCGGAGCTAAACGTAAAGCTTGCGTTCGGCTAACGCCATATTTGCGTAATAAACCAAAAAAGTTGTGTGTATCGGTTAGGTTTTTCCATTCGGTTTTAAATCCTTCAATATCAATTTCAGTATCTGGTTTTTCTGTTATTTTGGTAATTGATTTATCTAAATCTAATTCAGTAACCGGTTTTTGTTGCTTGTATTTTTCTACCAATTCTGCAAAAGCAACTTCATTACTTTGCGAGGTTAAATATATTTTATGAACGGCTTCGCCATCTTTTCCAAAAAACTGAAGGCTTTTTCGCAAGGTTTCGCCCATTGGTTCTGCAACTGCAAAGGCAAACTTCCAGTGGTTTAAAAAAATGCGTAAATCAATAGCTTCGCCAACAAATAATTGTGCATGCGGAGATGAAAAATCGGGGTTTAAATAAACGCCCTTACGTTCGTGCACGCATTCGTTATTGCGGGTTAAAGCCATAACTTTTCCTAATTTTTCTACATCTAATAAAATGGCTTTAAAATCAGTGATTAATTGCGTTACGCCTTGGTTTAGATTTAGGATTAAAAGTTCTGCTTCGCTTACATTTAAGGTTTGTGCTGCGTTGCGAATGCGTAAATGAGGTTGTTGTTGCTTAAGTTCTTCCCATTTTTGTTTTAATGAAACAGCAGTTGTATTCATAAGTTGTAATTTTTAGTTTCCGAATAAAATTAAAGGTTGTTGGGTGAGGGTTTTTATGCACCCGACATGGAAAATTAAAGGTTTCTGAAATTATTTTTTCTGTAAGCACCTTTGTAGGCGTGTCAAAACCTTTTACTTCGCCGTTTTTCATGAGTATAATTTTGTCGGCAAATTGGCCTGCCAAATTAATATCGTACAAAACAGCTACTACCAAATGGCCTTGCTTTTTATATTCTTTTAAAATTTGTAATAAGGTAAATTGATGCAAAACATCTAAATTGTTTAAAGGTTCGTCTAAAAAAACAATTTTATTTTCGATGCTGTTTTCTAGCTGAACCATAACACGGGCTAAATGCACCCGTTGTTTTTCACCACCAGAAAGTTGATTGTACAATCGATTTTGTAAATGCTTAATCTGAAATTTTTGCATCCATTTATCAATTACTTCTAAATCATTTTTTTGCGGATTTGCTTCAAAATAGGCATAGCGCCCAATTAGAATGACTTGCTTAACGGTTAGATTTATATTATGCGTTTGATGCTGAGTAAATTTAGCTTTATGATTGCTTAAAGTTTTTAAATCCCAAGCATGTAAGGGCTGGTCTTTAATTACAACTTGCGTTTGAATGGTTTTAATTTCATTCGCCAAAGCATTTAGTAAGGTTGATTTACCTGCGCCATTTGGGCCGATTATGGCAACAAATTCATTCGGCATCAATTCTATATTAATATTTTTTAATAAATGCGCTTGTTTTAAGCAATAGCTAAGTTGGTTGGTTCGAATCATGATAGCTGTTTTTTATTTTTTACTAATAAGGTTATAAAAACTGGAGCTCCCATAAACGCGGTAATAATACCAATAGGTAATTCTGACGGAGCAACCAAGATACGCGCTACGGTATCTGCAATTACTAAGATTATGCTGCCTAGCAACAAGGATAATGGTAATAAAACAATATAATTGGCTTGATAAATTAAACGTAAAATGTACGGCACAATTAATCCTATAAACCCAATGGTTCCGGTAAATGCTACGCAAGTACCAACAATTAACGATGTTGCTAAAATGATTTGCTTTTTAGTTTTTTGAACCTGAAAACCAATATGTTGGGCTTCGGTTTCGCCCAATTGTAAAGCGTTTAATATTTTTCCTTTTTTAACTAAAACAGACGAACACAGTAAGGTTACTACTGCAGTAATTACTACTTTATGCCAATTTGTTCCAGCTAAGCTGCCTAAGGTCCAAAAGGTTAAGTTCTGCAATTGTTCTTCAGTAGATAAAAAAGTTAATAATCCTGTTCCTGCACCTACCAATGCCGAGATAGCAACCCCCGATAATAACAATATGGTTATTTGTGTTTTTCCGTTGTAGGTTGCTATTTTGTACACCAATAATGTGGCTAATAAAGCACCTATAAAAGCCATAATGCTTAATATAGAATATTGTAAACTTGCGCTAAGCATTTTTGCGAACAACGAATTAAATACAATGGTAATTGCTGCAAAAAAAACCGCTCCCGATGTAATGCCTATTAAATCTGGCGTAGCTAAAGGGTTTTTAAAAACCCCTTGAATAGCAGTTCCAGACAAAGCTAAACCTGCTCCAATAATTACAGCTAAAAAAATGCGAGGCAAGCGCAATTGCATCAGCACAAAAAAATCGGTTGAGTTAAGGATTTCTGGGTTAAATAGTATTATTTTAATGGTTTTAATGATGCCAAATTCAAACTGATAAACACCTACATATAAAGAAACTAGGCTAACTATAACAAGCACAACAAACAACAAAAAAACAGTTAGGTTTACGTTTTTTGACATCATTAAAAAGCCAATTTTATTTTTTAAATGCATGATTTAATTCTTGAACTGCTTGTCCCAGCCTTGGGCCAAAACCTGAAAGTAACAAGCCGTCTAATGCTATAATATTTTTATTCTTGCCTGCATTGGTTTGTGCAATGCCATCAACCTTTAACAATCCGTCAATTCCGCCAACAGCTTCTAAACCTTTGTCAAACATTACTATAAAATCAGGATTAGCTTGTGCTAAAGCTTCTGGCGTTAACGGTTTGTAATCGACAAATTCTGTAATAGCATTTTTACCCCCAGCCAATTCTACAACAGCTTCAATAGGTGTTCCGGTTCCGCCAACCATCATTTGGTTTGTTCGGGCATATATAAATAAAACTTTAGGCGCATTTGTAATTGGTTCTATTTGTGCTAATTCGACATCTAAAGTTTTTTTAATAGCTGATGCTTGTTCTGCTTGTAAAGCATTTGCAACGGCATCTATTAATTGTTTGGTGCCGTTTTGCGAATATGTTTGGTTAAACGTAAGTACCTGAATACCGGCTTGGTTAAGTTGTTGTAAAAGTTCTGGCCTTACCTCTTTTTCTAAAGCAAAAACTTTAGTTGGTTTTAAATTGATTAATTTTTCAACAGAAAGTTTAAATACATGATCTAAGTTTTCGGTGGTTTCACCAATATTAGTGGGGTAGGTACTGGTTACATCAACACCAACAAGTTGTTTTTGATACCCTAAAGCAGCTATAATTTCGGTTAAAGTTCCGTTTAATGAAACAATTCGTTCTACCGCTTTTTGTTGTTCTGTTTGTAATTCTGATGCAGTTTCTGCTAGATTTTTCTGCTTGCAACCCATTAAAAGCATCGTAACGGCTAAGGTTAATATTATTTTTTTTATATAGTTTTTATTGAGTCTAAATTAATTCAAATGTATAAATCTAAATTTGCTTACACAACATTTATTTAGAATAAATAAAAATAGAGTTGGTTGGGGGTAAAATTTCCACTATAAATAAGTATCTTTGTATTATTAATAGTAAATTTTAAACAACATGTTTTAAATTTGCATGAAATAGAATTAAGATGTTTGATATTCAAGCTATAAGAGCCGATTTCCCTATATTAAAAGAAAAAGTAAACGCTAAACCTTTGGTTTATTTTGATAATGGAGCAACCTCGCAAAAACCGAAAGTTGTTTTAGATGCCATTCAGCAATATTATACTGAAATAAATGCGAACATTCATCGTGGGGTTCATACCTTAAGCCAATTGGCAACCGATGCGTACGAAGAATCACGTTTCAAAATTCAAAAGCACATCAATGCCAAGCACGCGCACGAAGTTTTGTTTACCAGCGGTACAACTTTTGGTATTAATTTAGTTGCTAACGGATTTGCTCAGCTTTTACAACCGGGTGATGAAATTATTGTTTCTGAGCTGGAACATCATTCTAATATTGTACCATGGCAATTTGCTTGTCAACGTTCTGGAGCGGTTTTAAAAGTAATTCCGCTGAAAGAAAACGGCGAATTAAATATGGAGGTTTACCAACAATTGTTAACCAATAAAACCAAATTGGTTGCAGTAAACCATATTTCTAATGCTTTGGGGGTTATTAATCCTATTGAATTTATTATCGAAAAAGCACATCAAATAGGTGCAGCTGTTTTTATAGATGGCGCACAAGCAACTCCACATTTAAAACCAGACGTTCAGGCATTAGATTGTGATTTTTATGCTTTTTCGGGTCATAAAATTTGTGGGCCAACCGGAACCGGAATTTTATATGGTAAAGAAGCTTGGTTAAACGCTTTACCTCCGTATCAAGGCGGTGGTGAAATGATTAAAGAAGTTACGTTTGAAGAAACAACATTTGCCGAATTACCACATAAATTTGAGGCAGGTACGCCAAATATTGCTGGCGGAATTGTTTTAGGCGTTGCTATAGATTATTTAAATCAAGTTGGTTTTGATGCTATTGCTGCGTACGAAAAAGAATTATTAGATTACGCAACCGAGCAATTATTACAAATTCCGGGTTTACGTATTTATGGCAATACTGAACATAAAGCATCAGTTGTTTCATTTAATATTGATGGCATTCATCCGTACGATATTGGTGCAATTGTAGATAAAATGGGCGTAGCTGTTCGTACAGGGCACCATTGTGCGCAACCAATCATGCGTTATTTTAATATTCCTGGTACCGTTCGTGCATCATTTATGTTCTACAACACCAAAGAAGAAATTGACGTTTTGGTACAAGCCGTTAAAAAAGCACAAACCATGTTGCTATAAGCAACTTAATATATAAAACCATGAAACATATTTTTACAATTGCAATTTGTACTTTACTTGCTGTTGGTTGTGCTTCTAATAAGCCAACAAGTCAGCACGAACAAATAGCTAAAAATGTGCAAGCTTTACCAACTGTTTTAGAAGTACAAACGGTAACGCGTGGTTTTTACAACCAAGCAGTAATAGCAAACGGATCTGTTTTATTAAAAAAGAATAAAGAAGATGCAGGCGTTTCTAGAACTTTAACCGAGCAGGAATTAATTGATTTAACGCAGGCGTACAACGCTTTTGAGTTAGAAAAATTAAACGATTACGTTTCAGATTCTAACTTACGCGCTGTTGATGCATCAACTTTAACCGTTATAAAAATAACAAACAATGGCGATATGTTTATTTCAAACGATTTTGACACGGTTAATCCGCCAGCCGAACTTAAACCTTTGGTAAACCGCGTACAACAACTATTTAATGAATAATACAATGACAATACAAGAAATACAAGAAGAAGTAATTGACGAATTTTCTATGTTTGATGATTGGGACGATCGTTTTCAATACGTTATTGATTTAGGAAAAACGTTACCTTTAATTAACGAAGAATACAAAACCGACAGTAATACCATTAAAGGTTGCCAATCTAAAGTTTGGTTGCATGCCGAAATGCAAAATGGCAATGTTGTTTTTACTGCAGATAGCGATGCTATTATTACCAAAGGTATTATTGCCATTTTAATTCGTGTATTTTCTAATCAAGTACCGCAAGCTATTTTGCAAGCAAATACCGATTTTATTGACGAAATTGGTTTAAAAGAACATTTGTCGCCAACACGTGCAAACGGATTGGTTTCTATGATAAAACAAATAAAATTGTATGCTTTAGCATTCGAATCAAAACAATAAAATATGGAACAATTTAACGATACAGTAAACTTAGGAGAAGCGGTTGTTCAGGTTTTAAAAACCATTTATGACCCCGAAATTCCGGTTGATATTTACGAATTAGGGTTAATTTACGATGTGTTGATTAACGAAGATAACGATGTAAAAATTGTTATGACGTTAACTTCACCAAACTGCCCAGTTGCCGAAACTTTACCTGCTGAGGTTGAAGAAAAAGTTGCTGGCATTGAAGTAGTTAATTCATGCGAAGTTGAAATTACTTTTGATCCGCCTTGGGATAAAGAATTAATGAGCGAAGAAGCAAAATTAGAATTAGGAATGTTATAATTCCTAATTTTTTTAACCCCAATATGTACCTATGGAAAACGAAATAGTAAATAAAGTAGCCAACAGCTCACTTGAGGTTTTTGATTTAGAAGATTTTTATCCAACCGAAGAATTGGTTGTGTTTGATATTTCTCAATTTCTATTCGAAGGTTTTTTATTAAAAGAAAAAGAATTTAGAGCCGATTTAAAGGCTTACAATTGGGAACAATTTAATAATAAATACGTAGCCATTTTCTGCTCTACCGATGCTATTTTGCCTGCTTGGGCATTTATGCTAGTTAGCACCTATTTGCAAAACCACGCAAAAAAAGCGGTACAAGGCACGTTAAACCAATTAAAAATTGCGATTTATCAAGATATTATAGATCAAATTGATTTTTCGTTTTATCAAGATAAACCCGTAATTATTAAAGGTTGTTCTAAAAAACCCATTCCGGAAGAAGCTTATGTTATGGCCATTCAGCCCATGATGCAAGTTGCTCGCTCTATTATGTTTGGCGAAGCTTGCTCGGCGGTACCGATGTACAAACGAAAATAATGTTAAAAAAAACACAATATTATCAAAAGGTTTTAGTTTTAGTTAACTAAAACCTTTCTTTGATTTTATGAGAAAAATATTATTAATTATTTCGTTTTGTTTCGGTGCAAGTACTTTAAGTGCTCAAGATGCGCAGGTAGTAGCTACCGACACGATTTCGCCTTGGAAAAAAGGAGGAACATTTACTTTTATTTTTAATCAATCTGCGTTTAATAACGATTGGTTGGGCGGTGGTTCGTCTTCATTAGCAGGAAATATCAATTTAAATTATGATATTAATTATGCTAAAAACGATTGGACGTGGGATACCAAATTATTGGCTGCTTACGGGCAAACCAAAATAAAAGGCGAAGTTGATGCTAAAAAAACTGACGACAGATTAGAATTAAATTCGGTTTTAGGTAAAAAATCTGTTGGTAATTGGTATTATTCTATGATGTTTAATTTACGTACGCAATTTGATTCTGGTTTTGATAAAGAGCAACGTAAAATTTCGCATTTCTTTTCTCCTGCTTATTTGCAATTAGGTCCGGGTATGTTATGGAAAAAGTCAGATAACTTATCAGTAAATATTTCACCAGTAAATTCGCGCGGAATTATTGTTCATAAAGAATTTACTGAATTAGGATCATCTTACGGGGTAGAACAAGGTAAAACCTTTCGCTACGAGCTCGGAGCTGCTGTAAATGCCTATTATAAATTTTTGGTTTTAGAAAACGTAACGTTCGAGAACATTTTAAGTTTATATTCTAACTATTTAGACAAACCTAAAAACGTAGATTTAAATTACCAATTAAATGTTACGCTTAAGGTTAACAAATACATTTCAACCAACATTGCCTTTCAGGCTATTTACGATGATGATGCGATTAAGGCATTCCAAATTCGTCAATTGTTTGGTTTAGGTTTTAATTATAGTTTTTAATACATAATCTTTTTTATTTAATTGCAATCGGTTTATTTACTAAATAAGCCGATTTTTTTTGTTTCAGACAAAACTTACAAAAGTTAATATCTTGTTAATATGAACTTAATATTTCAGTAATGCTTTAGTAAAAAATTACCGTTAGGTTTGTTTTTAAATAACCAACAAACCAATTCATGAAACATTTATCTTATGTACTGCTTTTTTTGGTAAGCAGTTTAACTTATGCTCAAAATGGCGTAATATCGGGTAAAATTACTGATCAAGATAGCCAGTTTTCGTTACCGGGTGCTACCTTAAAAATTGAAAATTCAAATCGTTATACCATTTCTGATCAGAACGGAAATTATGAGTTTTTAGATTTACCTCAAGGTACATATGCTGTAAAAATAGAATATATAGGTTATTTACCTGTTGTAAAAGAAATACAATTAACAGATAATAAAACAGCAGTTGTTAATTTTGAATTAATTCCTGGATTTGAAGAACTAAACGAAATTGTTATTATTGGTGATTATCTTCGCGGACAAGCAAAAGCTTTAAATCAGCAAAAAAACAGATCAAACATTTCTAACATTATTTCATCAGATCAGGTAGGACGTTTTCCAGATGCTAATATTGGTGATGCATTAAAACGCGTTCCTGGAATTACGATGCAAAACGATCAAGGTGAAGCACGTAATATTATTATTCGTGGTTTATCTTCAGAATTAAATTCAGTTACCTTAAACGGCGACCGTATTCCTTCTGCCGAAGGCGACAACAGAAATATTCAGATGGATTTAATTCCTGCCGATATGATTTCTTCTATCGAAGTGAACAAAACTTTAACACCAGATATGGATGCTGATGCCATTGGCGGATCGGTAAACTTAATTACCGCGCGGTACCTAATAAAGAACGTATTTCGTTAACGCTTTCTGGTGGTTATGCACCAATTCGCGAAAAAGGATTGTACAACGGTGCTTTTGTTTATGGTAACCGTTTTGCTGACAACAAATTAGGAATTATTGCTTCGGGAACTTGGCAATCACAAAACTTCGGATCAGATAATGTTGAAGCAGTTTGGGATAAAGATGATGCAAACAATCCGTTTGTTTCTGAAATGGATATTCGTAAATACGATGTGCAACGCGTACGCCGCAGCTTTTCTTTAAGTTCGGATTATGTATTTAACGATAAAAATAGAATTGATTTTACTGCCATGTACAATTGGCGTGATGACCGCGAAAATCGTTACCGCGTGCGTTACCGTGATATTGAAATGCAAGATGACGGAACGTACACAGGCGAAATTCGTCGTGAAACAAAAGGTGGGTTAGATAACAAACGCAACAAAAACAGACGTTTAGAAGATCAACGCGTGATGAACTTTTCTTTACGTGGTGAGCATTTGTTAACATCTAAATTAGATATGGATTGGTCAGCATCTTATTCTAAAGCAAGTGAAGACCGTCCAAACGAACGTTATATGGATTTTAGAGAAAAAAATGTAACCTTAGCACAAGATATTGCAAACTCAAATTATCCGTTAGTTAACGCACAAATGGGCGAGCAACCTGAAGATTTTTCTTTCCGCTCGTTAACAGAAAATCACGATTATACGCAAGAAGAAGAATTTGGTGCTAAATTAAACTTCCGTGTACCTTTAACGGTTATTGAAGATCAAAAAGGGCGTTTACGTTTTGGATTACGTTTACGTTTAAAAGACAAAAAACGTGATAATATATTTTACGATTATTCACCATATTCTCCTTTTGGAAACTTAGCAGAAACGCCAAACGTATTTTACGGCGGAGAAAAGTTTAATCCAGGATCTAAATATGTACCAGGTTATTTTGTAAACAATAAATATTTAGGAGGTTTACAATTGGGTGATGCAAACTTGTTTGAAGCAACTTTAGAACCATCAGAATTTTTATCTGCTAACTACAAAGCAAAAGAACAAATTAAGGCAGCTTACGTACGTTGGGATCAGGATTTAAGCGAAAATACAACCATTATTGCTGGGGTTCGTGTAGAACATACTTCTATTAATTACACCGGTAATTATATTATGGATGAAGAAGATTTGATAGGATCAATCAACAACAAAAATAATTATACCAACGTATTACCAAGCATAACTTTAAAACATAATTTTACTGATAATTTACTTTTACGTGCTGCAGTTACAACAAGCTTGGCAAGACCAAATTACTACAGCTTGGCTCCGTATGTAAACGTAATTCAAGAAGATTCTGAAATTGCTGCCGGAAATCCGAATTTAAAAGCAACTTATGCAACCAATTACGATTTAATGGTAGAAAACTATTTTGATAATATTGGTATTTTATCTGGAGGTGTTTTTTACAAAAACTTAGATAACTTTATTTACACTTACAATAACAATTTCTTTACTGCTGCTGATTTTGATGCGCAGTTTCCGAATGTACAAAACCCAATTCCTGCAGATGAAAACTGGCAATTTAGACAGTCAAGAAACGGAGATAAAGTTAGCGTTTACGGATTTGAAGTTGCTTTTCAGCGTCAGCTAGATTTCATTCCAGTAAAATTCTTTAAACATTTTGGTTTGTATGCCAATTACACGTACACAAAATCGAAAGCTAAAGGAATTACGAATGAAGATGGTGATGTACGTCATGGTTTGGGTTTACCACGCACTGCACCGCATATGGTTAACGGATCATTAGCTTGGGAAAACAATAAATTCTCAGCACGTATTTCGGCAAACTTTACTTCTAAATATTTAGATGAAATAGGAGGAAATGAGTTTGAAGACAGCTATTACGACAAACAATTCTTTTTAGATTTTAACATGTCGTACAAGGTTTTACCAAAATGGCGTGTGTTTTTTGAAGCAACTAATTTAACAAACCAACCTTTACGTTATTACCAAGGTGATTCTAACCGTTTAAAACAATTAGAATATTATCAATCTCGCTTTAACTTAGGTATTAAATACGATTTTTAAAACATGAACAAATTCATAATTTCATTATGTGTTGTTGTATGCCAATTTTATAATGCATCTGGACAAAAACGTCCAGATGCATTGTTTCATACAACAGCAGCAACAAGCAATCAAACAATTAAACCATTAAAAAACGGTATTTCATTTTTAGCCATTGGCGATTTTGGACGCCATGGCGCTTATACACAAAAAGAAGTTGCTCGCGAAATGGGAGTCGTAGCCGAAATTTTAGGTATTGATTTTGTGGTTTCTGTAGGCGATAACTTTTACCCAAACGGAGTACAAAGCACGCAAGATTACCAATGGATCTCGTCTTTCGAAAGCATTTACACGCATCACGCTCTGCATGAGCCGTGGTACGTTGCTTTAGGTAATCACGATTATGCGGGTAACGCACAAGCGCAATTAGATTATTCTCAAATTTCTCGCCGTTGGGAAATGCCCGCACGTTATTTCGAAAAATTAATTGAAATTGATAACGGTAAGTTTTTGCAACTTTTAGTTTTAGACACCAATCCGTTTATAGATAAATACCAGCAGAATAAAGAAAAATATACCGGTATAGAAAAACAAAACACCAAAAAACAATTGCGTTGGTTAGAACAAAAACTAGCAAACAAAAACCCTGAAATTGTTTGGAAAATTGTTGTAGGGCATCATCCGTTATATTCGGGCGGAAAGCGCAAAACAAGTAAAGAAACGTTAGATATTGAAGCTGTTTTTGAACCTATTTTAGAAAAACACCAAGTTGATGCATACATAACTGGTCATGAACATGATTTGCAAGTAATTCAAAAACCAAACAAAAAATTAATTCAGTTTTTATCTGGTGCTGGCAGCGAACTGCGCGAAGCTGGTACAACAGAAGGAACCTTGTTTGCTGATTCTGTTCCTGGCTTTATGGCTTTTTCTTTAAACGACAAGCAATTAGATGTTTATGTAATAGAAGCCAAAACAAATACCTACCAAGTAATTTACTCACAAACATTAACCAAATGAAAAAACTAATTTATATTACTTTAACTGCAGCTTGTTTAACCGCTTGCGGATCTAAATTGGCTCCAGTATCAAAAAATGCATTAAAACCAACGGTTGTAACACAACCAACACCGCATGATACAGATGATCCGGCAATTTGGATTAATTACCAAAATCCCAACCAATCTTTAATTATTGGTACTGATAAAGAAGAAGCAACGGGCGGATTGTATGCGTACAATTTACAAGGAGAAATTGTAAACAAAGTTTATCCGTTAGATCGTCCAAATAATGTTGACGTAGCGTATGGCTTATTCGTTAACAACCAACCTACCGATATTGCTGTGGTTACCGAGCGTAAACAAAACACCATTCGCGTTTTTAGTTTGCCTGACTTAACTGCAATTGATAATGGCGGAATTGCTGTATTTGAAGATTCTGATTTTAAAGATCCAATGGGCATCGCGTTATATACCAATCCAAACAATAATAAAATTTACACTATTGTTGGGCGTAAAGATGGTGTTAATGGCGAATACTTATATCAATATGAATTGGTAGCTGCTAACGGAACTGTTATGGCTAATTTGGTTCGTAAATTTGGTGCTTATTCTGGCGAAAAAGAAATTGAAGCTATTATGGTAGATAACGAACTGGGTTTTGTGTATTACGCCGATGAAACTGTTGGTTTACGTAAATATTATGCAGATCCTGAAAAAGGAAATCAAGAACTGGCTTTTTTTGGTCAAAACGATTTTAAGCGCGATCACGAAGGAATTGCGTTGTACAAAACCTCACCAACAACGGGTTATATTTTAGTTTCTGACCAACAAGCTAATAATTTTGTGGTTTACCGCGCGAAGGTTTAGGCGGAGAACATCAGCATCAAATGATAGCAAAAATACCTGTTTCAACCATTGAATGTGATGGAGCAGATGCCGTAAATTTTAATTTCGGAGCACCTTTTGAAAACGGCTTGTTTGTTGCCATGAGCAACGGCAATGTTTTTCAGTTGTACGATTGGAATATCATTCAAGCTGAAATTGATAAGCAACAAAAACTATAAATAAAAAAAGCAGGTTAATAACCTGCTTTTTTTATTTATAGTAAATGAATGTTGTTTGTTGCTAAATCGGATCTAATTGCATCGTCCCATAAGCTTACTTGTACTTCACCAATATGTTGTTTTTTTAGTAAAAACATAATTAAGCGCGATTGGCCAATACCGCCGCCAATGCTTAACGGAATGGCATCGTTTACAATCATTTGGTGGTAGGTTAGCTGTAATTTGTTTTCTTGCCGCGTTCGGCTAATTGTTTTTGTAAAGCCAGTTTATCTACTCGAATGCCCATTGACGACAATTCAAAGCTTTGTTTTAAAACGGCATTCCAAACCAATAAATCACCGTTTAAGCCTTGTCCTAATTCAGTTTTGGTGCTCCAATCGTCATAATCAGCGGCACGGCCGTCATGTTGTTCTCCGGTAGAAAGTTTGCATCCGATTCCGATAATAAAAACCGCACCATATTTTTCGGTAATTAAATGTTCACGGTTTTTAGGCGTTTCGTTTGGGTATAATTGGTACAATTCTTCAGCATGAATAAAAGTAATTTGTTTGGGTAAAACAGGAGGTAAGCTCGCGTTTTTTTCAAAAACTTGTTGTTCGGTTTGTAAAATAGCTTCGTAAATTTTTTGTACTGTGTTTTTTAAATACGCCAAGTTTCTGTCTGCTTCTGTAATTCGAATTTCCCAATCCCATTGGTCCACGAAAATGGAATGAATGGGAGAATAATCTTCATCCGGACGCAAAGCGCTCATGTTGGTTAAAATGCCTTCATGAGGCTGAATATCGTATTCTTTTAAGCGAATGCGTTTCCATTTTGCTAACGAATGTACCACAACTGCTTGCTTGTCTTGCATAGATTTTATCGGAAA
Organism: Flavobacterium agricola; assembly: GCF_025919725.1. Classification (NCBI taxonomy): domain Bacteria; kingdom Pseudomonadati; phylum Bacteroidota; class Flavobacteriia; order Flavobacteriales; family Flavobacteriaceae; genus Flavobacterium; species Flavobacterium agricola. The sequence continues at coordinate 2,273,088 of NZ_CP081495.1, forward strand.
ACGCACTGCACGTTCCGTTCCGTTCAAATCGTCATTAATTCCTGTTCCATCTAAAACCATTAATGGCGATGAAACCGGAATTAAATTTAAATTATTACATAATTGACCTGAAAAAACGGTTTTAATAAATGCAATTTTTTGTTCGTTTTCTAACTGAATTCTACACATAATGTTATTTGGGTTTAAAATGAAAAAAGGCTTCTCAATCGAGAAGCCTTTACTTAATATTATATAGAAAAATGATTTTCTTACAAGTAATAACTTCCCGTTCGAATAGGATTATTCGAATTATTATTAGTATTGAAGTTATTTGATTTGTTAAAAATCATGTTCTGGTTTTATTTTTAATACTTGTAAATTTATGTAATTTTTGAATACGTTTGACAAAAAATATCAAAAAAGTTAATCTTCATTTTCGTCATCTTCTTCTTCCATCTCAATAACATCTTCCCATTCTGGGTATAAAAAGTTGTTGTAAGGAAATCTAGAAATGTGAATTTCACGCACCAAATCGTAAACTTTATGTCTAAATTCATCAAAGTTTTCTTTGTTGGTTGCTGATATAAATAAAGCGTTATTCGATCCAACTTTTGCCATCCACGTTTCTTTCCATTCTTCCAAGCTGTAATGTTTGGTGGTACGCTCAGTCATTAAATCATCTTCAGCAATAACTTCGTGCGTGTAGTTATCAATTTTATTAAAAACCATTATGGTTGGCTTATCGTCTGCTTCAATTTCTTTTAAAATTTGATTAACCGATGCAATATGATCTTCAAATTCAGGATGCGAAATATCTACCACATGCAATAAAATATCAGCTTCGCGAACTTCGTCTAACGTACTTTTAAAAGATTCTACCAATTGCGTTGGCAATTTTCTAATAAAACCTACGGTATCGGTAAGTAAAAAAGGTAGGTTTTTAATTACAACTTTTCTAACTGTGGTATCAAGCGTTGCAAACAATTTGTTTTCTACAAAAACATCACTTTTACCAATAGCATTCATTAAAGTTGATTTACCCACGTTGGTATATCCTACTAATGCAACACGAACCATAGCGCCACGGTTACCGCGTTGTACGGCCATTTGGCGGTCAATGGTTGCTAATTTGTCTTTTAAAAGTGAAATACGATCACGAACAATACGACGGTCGGTTTCAATTTCGGTTTCACCCGGACCGCGCATTCCAATTCCACCACGTTGGCGTTCTAAGTGCGTCCACATGCCCGATAAACGCGGAAGTAAATATTGGTTTTGAGCCAATTCTACTTGCGTACGTGCGTACGATGTTTGTGCGCGTTGGGCAAAAATGTCTAAAATTAAGTTGGTACGGTCTAAAACTTTTACATCAATTAACTTAGATAAGTTTTTTTGCTGAGCAGGTGTTAATTCGTCATCAAAAATTACAGTTGTAATCTGATTTTCTTTAACAAACTCCATAATTTGTTCTAGCTTACCAGTACCAATAAAGGTTTTTGGATTGGGCTTGTCCATTTTTTGCATGAATCGTTTTTTAACTTCACCACCAGCGGTAATGGTTAAAAATTCTAACTCATCCAAATATTCATTTAATTTATCTTCAGGTTGATTTTGAGTTACAATACCAACAAGCACTGTGCTTTCAAAATTAATTTCTTCTTTTTCTATCATAGAATGTTATAAAGTGCAAAAATACTAATATTTTTTATTTGATTTACAGCATTTACTGCTAAGTATTTAGCAAAGTAAAAAAGAAAGTTATAAAACCTTCTTTTTTACTTCATTTTTTATTTTTCAAATAAAATATTATCCAACTGAACCCCGGGTCTGGTTTCGGCAACCGATGCGTTAGATTGAAAATCGGCTTCATAAGCAAAAATTATATGTCCTTGTCCGCTAACTCCGTTAAACGTATAAACCCCAGAATCTGTAAAGCTTGATGCCCATCCGGTTCCGCTATGTGCTGAATAGGTAAATGCATCCGTAATATCAACCAAATTGGTTGTTGGGTTTTGCGCATCAAAGTTTAACGAATAATAAACTTTTAATATAGGTTTGTTGTAATTATCCGGATTATAAGTTGGATTTGTGTAACGCGACATATAACCAAATAAGGATTGAAACGAAAGTTTGTTGAACTGATTAAAATCGTACGGCATTACAAAATAAGTTACTGTGTTACCTGTGTTTGCTGCTTTACGTGCTTGTAAAAAACGATTGCCATTAAACGTTCCAGGATACCAATCGTTGGTGCCTTCAACTTTTAAAATTTGATATTTGCTGGCATCAAAATTCTCAAAGTTTTCTATTTCTAATTCTTCTCTTGGGTTTGTAAATGCAACATCGTGCAGGGTTCTGATCATGAATTGATAACCGTTGTTGTATTTGGTTAAAACCCCACGAATTTTTCCGTTGCCAGTTGCAACCGGTGCCGATGCAAAATTAGCAAATTCGCTAACACGAACAATTAAGGTATTACCTTGGCTGTCAATTATTGGATGATCTATTGCAGTTGCTCCGGCGTAAGTTTTTAAAGCTTCGTCAAAATAGGTATGTCCTAAAGATGCTTGTGTAAATTGTACTTGATCTATTTCAATAAGCTGATTTAAATATTGATCGTTTTTAGCTTGGTTTATGTTTAATTTTTTGACCAATAAATTTTCATCTATTTTATCGCATCCGCGTACTACATATTGGTTTATGTACATGGGGTCAATTCTGCCAATTCTTGGTGCACCCGTAGCCGGCTGATAAACCAAACCAATATTTAGTCCGTTTGTAAAACTTGTTGCTCTTTCATAATTTAATCCGTTTAGTTTTACGTAAATTTTTCGCCCGGGCTCGTAATTAGCAAATAAACCACCGGCATCTAAAGACAAACTTATTCCTGCAGAATTATCAATTGAAACAACAGAAAGCGTTTTATAAAAATTTCCGCCTTCGTCGCTAGAAACTACATAGCCTTCAATAACTTCATCGGCTGTGCCGTCGTAAATGGTGTTTACACTACTTGCTTTACTACTTAAATCGGCAAAGGTTAATGTTGCGTTTGTGGTTGTGCAATCGCCATTTAAATCTGGAATGCCATAATTTGCATTATCCGAACAGCTAGCTCCAAATGCTACAGCAAATGCTGCTATATATTTTGATACGTTTTTCATAGCTAATTGATTATAAGTTTAATATTATCTACCTGTACGGTTGTTGATGCACCTCCGGTTTTAGCGCCTTTATATACTAACGCGATATACACAGTTTGTTTATTTGTTGATTCGTTTAAATAGTTCATGTTTTTAATACGAACAAACTCGTAATTTGGTGTTGCTGAAGGAAAATTAAGCGAAATTGATGACCAAACAGCTTGATTTATGTTTGCTGCATCACCATCGAAATCTGTCGAATAATATACGTTTAAAGGAAATGTACCAACCGGAAAGGCTTGAGCTAAATCAAAGTTTAATGTTATGTTTTGATTGGCTTCTACTGGTGCTCCTGGTAAAATAAACCAAACGTTATCACTGGTATTTGCTTCGCTATAAAAAGATGAGAATTGCATGTATTTGTTGTTGCTAAAAGATCGCACACCCCAAACAGGTAAGTTAGTTGTATTGGTATTTATAACCCCAGAAATTGCCACCGGAACATCTTCTGAGCCACTTCCTGCCGTTTGATTGGTAAAATCTTCATTAAAAAAGGGATGTGTGAACGGTGGAATCTCAAAATCATCTGCATTAGTACAACTGCTTAACGTAATAACGCTCACGCTAAAAAGTAAAAATAAGTATTGAATATATTTTTTCATGATGCAATCGGATTAAAAGTTAAAGTAAACATTGGCAAAAAATGTACGTCCGTACCCGTGAAAATACTTAGGCCCAAACGAGCGTGTGCCAGAAGCCAAATCTTGTTTTAAATCTACATAACTTGCTTTTCTAGATTGTTCAAAACCACCGGTTTTATACGTAACATTAAACACGTTGTTTACTGAGGCAAAAAAGCCAAGCGTATTTCTGTTTTTTCTAGAAACGCGCCATGATTTACCTCCTTGTACGTTAACTAACGTAAAGCTGTTTAGCTTTTCTTGCTTTAATAAATCTCGAACTTCATTCTCGGTCATTCCAACATACGGATCTCCGGTTGCATTGTTGGTAACAAAGTTTTTAGTGCGTAAAATTGCAGACGGATCTAAATACAAATCATCTAAATAATTTACATTGGCTCCAATCCACCAATATTTTGGATCACGATATTCTAATCCTAAGCTATATGCTTGTTGCGGAATACCACCTTGTCGGTAATTTTTTAAATACGCCGTGCCTAAATTTACGATAGATGGTTTTTCTGCCGCAGCTAAGGCATCGTCGTTGTATTTTACGTTTGCATTTTTAGAATAGGTATATTGCCCATAAGCAGCTCCTGCAATAACTTTTAGGGTTGAGGTTATTTGATATTCTAGCCCCAATTCGCCTCCCATATTTTGTTTTTGAATACCGGTTAAAATTTCAGATATAAATGAGTTTCCATCTCCTCCCGTTTCTTCAGATCCAATGCTTTCTGCATAATAAAATGTGAGTTTGGTTGCATCAGAAACTTTGTTGTAAAACCCAGAAATTCTTCCTTTTAAACGTGGGGTTCTAATAATATAAGCGGCATCTCCGCCAAAAACTTTTTCGCTAGTTAAATCGGGAGTTATGTTGTTGTTTAATCGGGTATTTGCAAAAGTACTACGCAAAGTTGGCGCTTTGGTTTGGTACAAAGCATTAAAATCAAGAATATGATTGCCACTAATACGGTAAGTTGCTCCACCTTTAAATCCGTAATTTTCAAAAACTACAGCTTTCGATTTCCCGTAAGAATTTGTTGGGTACAAACCATTTCTGTATAATCCTTCGCGTTGGTATTCCGATCTTGAAAATTGTTGTGCCAAGTACACATCAACTTTTTTAAATTTCATTCTAAACTGTGTAAAAGCATCTACCACATCTGCATATAATTTATAATTATAGCCGTATGTATCGCCTTCGTAAACTTGTCGGTTCGGATCGTTTAAATTGGCTTGTGCACTGTTGCCAGAATAATACGGATCAATATCTAAAAAATATTGTCCGCCAAGCAAATCGGTAAGTTTTTGAAAATTATGCGAAGCCAATTTTTTATAGTTCACTGCTGCATTAAACGTAACATTATCGGCTAATTCGGTAACAAAAATGGTGTTTGCCGAAAATAATTTATCTTGCGTTCTATCTTCATACAATGCATAAACGCTTTGCTGATCTACGGTGTTTAAATTGGCGCGATATAAGTTATCCCAATTAATTTGGGCATGATTCTTAAAATAAACTAACGCATCTTCTGCTTTGGTATAATTTGGAGTCCAATTACCTTGTGCATCAAATGCATTTAAATAATAAGACGGTAAATTTCTATAATAAGTTGGGTCAGGGTTTGGTGCATTTTGATAATCTAAACGCGAATTGGCAATGTGCCCCGTTTGATAGGCAACGTTGGTATTTAAGGTTGTTTTGTCAGAAATTGTCCAATAATGACTTAGCATATTAATAGGTTCTAACATGTTTTTTTCGCGCGCATTTCTTTTTTTACCGCTTTGCCAGCCCCAATAGCTGTTGTATTTGTAACCCATAATTTCAATTTGCTCTTGCGTTAAAGGGCTGTTTTTACCACGAATGTTGTTGGCTGCGATAGAAGTAAAGTTTAAGCTGTGTTTGTCGTTAAATTTTTTTCTACGGATGCAAAAACGCTAATTGCATTGTAATCGGTTCCGTCAAAAAAACCTTCTTTAGCCCAGCGCCCAGAAGCCGAAATAACATAAGCCCAACCTTTTTTACTTAAGCCCGAAGCATATGTGGCCATGGTGCGAAAGTTGTAATTGGTATTGGTTCCGGAAAATGAAACACGAGCACCAGGTCTGTAAATAGAAGCTCGAGTATTAATTTCTTGCGTACCTAATAAACTACCAAATGTATAATCATTAGCGCGCGATCCGTTAATATATTCCTGATTACGCGTAGCATCATTTAATCCGCCCCAATTACCCCATTGAGGGCGTCCGTCATAAATTTTGTTCATCGAAATACCGTTTATTAACGTACTTCCATATTCGTTATCTAAACCGCGAATGCGATAACGAGCTTGCCCCCAATTAAAAGCTGCAATTTGCAAATACGTATCTCGCGAAGCTTGAAGCAGGGCCGAGGTGCTTTCGGAGCCCGAATTGTCATCACCCAAATCGGTTTCGGTTATGGTAACCAAGCTAAGCTGAATTTCGGCTGTAATATCAACATCTAAAGCAATTACGCCCAAATCGGTAGTTTGGTTGGCAACTACTGCAACGCGTAAAACTTGAGTTACAAATCCATTAAGCTGAATTTGAACGGCATAATCTCCGGCAGAAACCGATCCGACTTCAAATTCACCCTGATCGTTTGTGGTTGCTTTGGTGTTGGTTGCTAAAATTGTAGCCGTAGCATGAACTAAGGGCTTTTGTGTTAAGGCATCAATTACCTTTCCTTTTATAGCGGGCGGTTGTTGTGCCCAAATAAAAAACACATTGGCGAATAAAAAAAAACTTAACAATATTTTTCTCATAATGCGCTTAATTTTAGTTTTTATTACTATAATAAACTGCATATCATAAAGTTATATTGTTTGTAGGTTGTTATAATTTAACTGCTATTGTTATGAAAAATTCAATTCCATTCTTATTCGTTTTATTGTTTTTGGGCGTGATAACTAGTTCGGCTCAAGACAAAAAATTTCAGGTTCATACGGTTGCTTTTTATAATGTTGAAAACTTGTTTGATACCATAAAAGGAACAAATTACGATCAAGATTGGTTGCCAAGTTCGGGGTGGACCAGTCAGAAATACAATAAAAAAATTAATAATTTAGCTTTTGTAATTTCTCAAATAGGTACCAATGCTACGCAGCATAATTCGCCAGTTTTAATTGGTGTTGCTGAGGTTGAAAATCGGAGCGTTTTAGAAGATTTGGTAAAAGCACCTAATATGGTACCACACAATTATGGTGTGATTCATTTTGATTCGCCAGATAAACGCGGAATTGATGTTGGACTATTATATAAAAAAAACGTTTTTACCCCAATTAGCTACTCAAAACATCCGCTTTATATTTACGAAAATTTAAAGCCTAAAAAAACTAAAAAAGAATCAGTAGAAACCGATTTAGAATCCAATGTTAATTACGACCCAACAACAAAACGTGTTTATACACGCGATCAGCTTTTGGTTACCGGTTTGTTAGATGGGGAAGAAGTACATGTGATTGTAAACCATTGGCCCTCTCGTTCGGGTGGAGAAAAACGTTCCTCGCCGTTTCGTGAAAAAGCCGCCGATTTAAATAAAAAAATTATAGATTCATTGTACGTAATTAACCCCAAAGCTAAAATAATTACCATGGGCGATTTAAACGACGGGCCATATAACAAATCGGTTACTAAAAATTTAGGCGCAGTAGCAAAACGCGATGAATTAGTTGCTGGCGGTATTTTTAACCCCATGTACCAAATGTATAAAGACGGAATGGGTACCATTGCATATCGTGATGCGTGGGATATTTTTGATCAAATTCTTGTTAGTGAACCTTTAGCAAGAAAAACCAATAATTACGATTCGTTGCGTTATTGGAAAGCGGGAATTTATAACCCGACGTATTTACAGCAAAAATCGGGGCAGTATAAAGGTTATCCGTTACGTAATTCTAATAACGAACCCGGTTATTCAGACCATTTTCCGGTTTACATTTATTTAATAAAAGAGCATAAATAAATCATATTATAGCAATAAAGGTTGGCGGTAGCTAACCTTTTTTATTATATTAGCAAGTAGTTAAATAAAGTTACATGAGTACTAAAGCATTCAATCTAAATCAATGGATTGAGGAAAATAGAGATTTATTAAAACCACCTGTAGGAAACAGAAATTTATATAAAGAATCTGAAGATTATATTGTAATGATTGTTGCCGGGCCTAATGCTCGCAAAGATTTTCATTACAACGAAACCGAAGAATTGTTTTATCAATTAGAAGGAACTATTTTAGTTTTTATTCAAGAAGATAATCAGAAAAAAGAAGTAGTTTTAAATCCAGGCGATATGTATTTATTGCCTGCCAAAGTGCCGCATTGCCCAGTACGCAGCGCCAATTCTTTAGGGCTGGTAATAGAACGTAAACGTGCCGGAAAAGGTTTTACCGACGGATTGCTTTGGTATTGTGAAAACTGCAACAACAAACTGCACGAAGTTTATTTTGAATTGCACGATATAGAAAAAGATTTTTTACTGCATTTCAATCATTTTTATCAATCAACAAGCTTGCGTACCTGCAAATCTTGTCATGCAGTTATGGAATCCGATCCAAAATTTATTACCAAATAAAAAACAAACATGAAACAAACAACAAGTTCTTACGGAATTCAAGAAGCCTTACTAGCTTTAGGAATTAAACCTATAAACCAAGGTGCCTCAACCGGTTCGAATTGGTTTGCAAACGGTCAAGTAATCGAATCGTATTCGCCGGCCGATGGCAAATTAATTGCTACGGTAAAAGCAGCAACCGTGCAAGATTACGATGCAGCAGTTGCTAAAGCGCAAGAAGCATTTAAAGTTTGGCGCAATATGCCAGCACCAAAACGCGGTGAAATTATACGTCAGTTCGGCGAAGCTTTACGTAAGCATAAAGAATCGTTAGGAAAATTAGTTTCTTACGAAATGGGTAAATCCCTACAAGAAGGTTATGGTGAAGTACAAGAAATGATTGACATTTGTGATTTTGCGTTAGGTCAATCCCGTCAGCTATATGGTTTAACCATGCATTCCGAACGTCCGGGCCATCGCATGTACGAACAATATCATCCAATTGGCGTGGTAGGAATCATTTCTGCATTTAACTTTCCGGTTGCTGTTTGGTCTTGGAATACGGCCTTAGCTTGGGTTTGTGGTGATGTTTGCGTTTGGAAACCATCAGAAAAAACACCTTTAACAGCAATTGCATGTCAAAATATAATTCAAGAAGTTTTTAAAAATAACGATATACCAGAAGGCGTTTCATGCTTAGTAATTGGCGACGCCGAAATTGGTAAAGCTTTAGCTAACGACAAACGTGTGCCTTTGGTTTCTGCAACCGGATCTACACGCATGGGTATTTCGGTAGCCGAAGCAGTTGCCAAACGTTTAGGTAAATCGTTGTTAGAATTGGGCGGAAACAATGCTATAATTATTACGCCTTCGGCTGATTTAAAAATGGTAGTTCCTGGTGCTGTTTTTGGAGCGGTAGGAACCTGCGGGCAACGTTGTACATCAACTCGTCGTTTAATTGTTCACGAAGCTATTTACGACAAAGTAAAAGATGCTTTAGTAAGCGCTTACAGCCAATTACGCATCGGTAATCCGTTGGATAGCAACAATCACGTAGGGCCATTAATGGATAAAGATGCTGTTGCAACATATTTAAATGCATTAAAAGTTGCCGAAACCGAAGGTTGTAAAGTAGTTGTTGCTGGTGGCGTTTTAGATAATATGGAATCTGATTGCTACGTAAAACCAGCTATTTTTGAAGCCAAAAACGAATATAACATTGTACAAACCGAAACTTTTGCACCCATTTTATATTTAATAAAATACAGTGGCGATGTACAAAACGCAATCGATTTACAAAACAATGTGCCGCAAGGATTGTCATCTGCAATTATGACGAACAACCTGCGTGAAGCTGAAGCATTTTTAGCAGCAACCGGATCAGATTGCGGTATTGCAAACGTTAACATCGGAACATCGGGTGCTGAAATTGGAGGTGCTTTTGGTGGAGAAAAAGAAACTGGTGGCGGTCGCGAATCCGGCTCGGATGCCTGGAAGGTTTATATGCGTCGTCAAACTAATACCATAAATTATTCCGACAGCTTACCATTAGCACAAGGCATAAAATTTGATTTTTAATATATAAAAGCAGCTCATTTTTTGAGTTGCTTTTTTTAAGTGCGTTTTGCAAGCGGCGGGTTTTTCTGCATGTGCTCTTTTTTTATATTTGATAAAAAAGGAGCTCAAACAATTCGCTAATGCCTAATGCAACTGCAACGATTGAAACAAAAAATGCAGTGCAATTATAATTGCACTGCATTTTTTTATAAACAAATTGTTTATTTTGTTTTCTTTACATATTGTGTTAATATCACAATGTACTGACCTTCAACTCGGCCTTCAATTTGTTCGGCATTGTCCCAAACTAATTTAATGTTATGCACAGCAGCACCACGTTTTGCAGTAAAGTTTGCGCCTTTAACATCTAAATCTTTAATTAAAACCACCGAATCGCCATCGGCTAAAATATTTCCGTTGCTGTCTTTGTGAATAATTTTATCTTCCTGATCTTCACCTTCACCAGTGGCTTGAGCCCAAGCTAAGGTTTCGTCATCCAAATACATCATATCCAACAAATCTTGTGGCCAACCTTCATGTTTCATTCTAGATAATAAACGCCAAGAAAGCACCTGAACCGGAATGTTTTCGTTCCACATGCTATCACTCAAGCATCTAAAATGATTCGGATCGGTTGTTTCTGGGTTTTCAATCTGGTCGTGGCATGTTTTACAAACTAAAACCGAAGTTTCTAAGCTTTCTTTTGCATTGGGTGGTAAGTTGTAAACTAATAAATCTTGTTCACTACCACACAATTCGCATTTAGAATTGCTACGGTCTTTTAGTTTTTTTTCAATTACGCTCATAATTAAAAATTAAAAGAAATTCCAACATTAAGTTGCGTCTGGTTATTTAAATGTCTGTAACCGTAAACATCGCTATCAAAACGTGCAATTGGGTTAACCATTTCAACATTTACCCCAAAGCCATCTGTAAAAAAGTAACGTGCACCGATTTGACCACCAAAATTGTGCATACCAATGTTTAAACCTAAATAAACATCTAAATCATCGCTAAAGTTAAGCACATCTCCAATGTTTGCATTAGCTCTTGCTCTAACATCAAAACGGCGTGCAAAATTTGCACCATCATAACTGTTTCTTATTCCAATAGCATAGGTAGATTGTAATCCTATAGATAAGTTTTGTCCAACACCATAGTCATAACCAGCTACAATTCCTGTTCCTCCGTCTTGAATGTTCATTCCAACGTTCAATTTCTGATCTCCTTTTCCTTTAAATGCCTGAGAAAATCCAACTACAGATGTCAAAAGCAAGGAAAAAATTAAAATTTTTTTCATGTGTTTTTTTCGTAAAGTTACAATTTATAATCTAGGAACGAAAGTCCGCCCCGGTGTATTGTACAGCTCGCTTAAATCATCGCTTTGCCAAAATTGTTTGGTGTTTACATCTAGTATAGAAAGTTTGTTGCCAAACCCAGCACCGGTATCTACATTCCACACATTAGCAAAGTTTTGCGGGGTGTTTTCACCAATTTCTTGTACGGTGGTATGACCAATAAAAATTTCGGTAAACTTTCGAAATCTTTTCGGGTATCTTAAATCAGAAACTTCTAATTTAGGGTCTAATGCTAAAGCGGTTTCCCACAAGGTTCTATCCCAATAAACCATTGCTTCGTTGTATTCGTTTTGAATGCCGCGTAGGTTGGTAAATCCGCCGTGAACAAAAAGACGATTTTGTGCATCAATATGATAAAAAGCTAAGTTTTCTAAAAACGATATATGCTGTTCTTTAATTTGTTCATCTAATTCTTTGTAAATAGTAAAGGTAGATAAACCACCATTTTTTAGCCAAATCATATCTTGCTTTTGATTGTAATACCAATTTAAAAACAGCTCTTCGTGGTTGCCTTTTAAAAAAATGCAAGAATGCGTGGTGTTTAGCTCCATTAAAAAGCTAATTAAATTTGCAGTATCTGGCCATCCATCTACATAATCACCTAAAAAAATCAATTGGTCTTGTGGTGTAACTTTTGCACGCTCTAAAACCTGATGCAAAGCTTTTAGTCCGCCATGAATGTCACCAATTACCAATGTTCTTCCCATTGCCATTGTTGTTTTATTTTATTCTAAATTATTCATTATTTTTTAATTCGATGCATCTGTTTCACAATTTTAAAAGACATATAATGTTATTGTTTTGTGAAAGAGCAGGTAAGGGATGAATAATTTGTTTTTTAATTAGCAATAAGTTAATTAAATATTTAGATTATTCTTGTTAAATTTGAATAGTTAATCGCAGAATTGGTATATTTAACGTATAATTAACAGATGGTGACTAATTAATTTTACAATTTGCAGTTGTAAATTTTGTTATTACATTCACGAACACTAAAAAAATAAATTATGGAAGAAAATAATACTTCATTGGATATTAGAGCTATTAATGAAAAGATTGAACGTGAAAGTGCTTTTATTGATTTGCTTATAACCGAAATGAATAAAGTAATTGTAGGTCAAAAATACATGATTGAACGTTTACTTATTGGGTTATTAGGGCAAGGACATATTCTTTTAGAAGGGGTTCCGGGCTTAGCAAAAACTTTAGCCATTAACACGCTTTCTCAAGTTGTTCAAGGTTCTTTTAGTCGTATTCAGTTTACTCCAGATTTATTACCTGCTGATGTGGTAGGTACCATGATTTATAATATTAAAGAAAACGATTTTACTATTAAAAAAGGGCCAATTTTTGCAAACTTCGTTTTAGCTGACGAGATTAACCGTGCGCCTGCAAAAGTACAATCGGCATTGCTTGAGGCGATGCAGGAAAAACAAGTTACCATTGGCGATGAAACGTTTAAACTAGATAAACCTTTTTTAGTTTTAGCAACACAAAACCCGGTAGAGCAAGAAGGTACATATCCGTTACCAGAAGCGCAAGTTGACCGTTTCATGTTAAAAACGGTGATTGATTATCCACGTTTAGAAGACGAACGCGCTATTATTCGTCAAAATCTTGCAGGTAGCTTTCAAAAAGTTAATCAAGTGGTTTCTACCGATCAAATTTTACGTGCACAACAAGCAGCTCGTGAAGTTTATATGGATGAGAAAATAGAAAAATACATTTTAGATATTGTTTTTGCTACGCGTTACCCAGAAAAATACAACCTGGCATCCTTAAAAAATTATATTAGTTTTGGTTCATCACCACGTGGTAGTATTGCTTTAGCAACTGCTGCTAAATGTTATGCGTTTATTAAACACCGCGGATATGTAGTACCAGAAGATGTTCGTGCGGTAGTTCACGATGTGCTACGCCACCGTATTGGTATATCATACGAGGCAGAAGCCGAAAACATTACTTCAGTAGATATTATTAACAAAATTGTTAATGAAATAGAAGTGCCTTAATATTTGTTTTTAGCTGCAAAGCAATTAATCCCGCAAAACAAGTACTATGGATACGAAAGATTTACTTAAAAAAGTTAGAAAAATAGAAATTAAAACCCGAAGATTGAGCGATCATATTTTTTCGGGTGAATATCATACCTCGTTTAAAGGACGAGGCATGACTTTTTCTGAGGTACGCCAATATCAATACGGTGATGATGTACGTGCTATAGATTGGAACGTTACAGCCAAATACAACGAACCTTACGTAAAAGTTTTTGAAGAAGAACGTGAACTTACCATGATGTTGGTGGTAGATTGTTCGGGCTCAGCAAGCTTTGGTTCTAAAAACCAATTAAAAAGCGAAATTATAACCGAAATTGCTGCAACTTTAGCTTTTTCGGCAACTCAAAATAACGATAAAATTGGTTTGATTTTATTTTCAGACCAAATCGAATTGTTTATTCCTCCCAAAAAAGGAAAATCGCACGTTTTACGTATTATTCGCGAATTGTTAGAATTTGACCCCAAATCTAAAAAAACAGATTTATCGGTTGCATTAAAATTCCTATCAAGCGTTCAGAAAAAAAAGGCAATTGTTTTTGTTATTTCTGACTTTATGAGTGCCGATTACGAGCATACGTTAAAAATAGCCAGTAAACGTCATGATTTAACTGGCGTTCGTGTTTATGATGCCCGCGAAGAAAAAATGCCAAACGTAGGTGTTGTTTCTATGGTTGATGCCGAAACAAACGAAATTGTTTTGGTTGATACAACTTCTAAACAACAACGTTTAGAATATGAAAAACATTTTTTAGAACAAGCTAAATATTTTAGCGAAACATTTTCTCGTTCAGGTGCCGGAGTTATTTCTACGCGTAGACGAAAGTTACGTTAAAAAAATGCTTAACTATTTTAAATCTAGGTAATGATGCAAAAAATCACAACATTTTTTTTAGTTCTATTAGCATCTATTACATGGGCACAACAACCAGAAGTTACAACCCAAATAGATTCTACCCAAATAAAAATTGGATCCGAATTTCATTTAACTGTAAAAGTTAAAGGACCGTCAAATACTCAAGTTTCGTTTCCGGAACTAAAAAATATTGGGCAATTAGAAGTTTTAGAAAACTACCCAACCGATACGTTATTAAACGAGGCACAAATAGAATTTATAAAAAAATATGCGTTAACGCAGTTTGATTCTGGTGCCTATCAAATTCCAAGTTTCCCCATTTTAATTAACGACAAACAAATATTAACCGATTCTGGTTTTGTATTAGTAAATACCGTTGAGGTTGATACGTTAAAACAAAAACTTTTTGATATTAAAACGGTTTCAACGGTTAACGAAACATCAAATACGTGGATTTATCTAGTTGTTGTTTTACTTGTAATTGCGTTAGGTGTTTTAGGTTATTTTTTATGGAAAAATAAAAAACCAAAGGCAGTTAAACCCGAAGAAATGGTTTTTGCATCACCAATTGAACGTGCAACAACTTTACTAAGCATTTTAGAAACAAAAAATTTATTAGTAAAAGGAGAAATTAAAGAATATTACTCGGAGCTAACCGATATTACCAAAAGTTATATTGAAGAAACCATTCAGATTCCGGCTAAAGAAAGCACCACGTCCGAATTAATTGCTGGATTAAAAATTGCAGCTAAACAGAAAAAACTACCGGTTAAGCCCGAAACTTTTCAGGCTTTAGAAGCTATTTTAAAAAATGCCGATTTAGTGAAGTTCGCTAAATCTAAACCGCTTGATTTCGAAATTATTGAAGACCGTAAAAAAATAGAAAACGTAATTGTTTCTATTGATGATTCGTTACCAGAAGAAATAATTGAGGAAGTTAAACCTGAAGAATTAAAGCGCCAAGCCGAATTAAAAAGATTGGCTTTACAGAAAAAGAAACGCATCAAAATTGGTGCTGCAATTGCCAGCGTTGTGGTTATTGTTGCCGTTTTATATTTCGGAGATTTTAATTTGTTTGGATCTTCGGCTAAATCAATGCTTAAAAAAGAATGGATTTCTAGCGAATACGGAAATCCAGGCGTTAAAATTTACACGCCCGATGTTTTAATTCGTCAAGATAATGAAGAATTATTTCCGAAAGATGTAATTGCGTTATTACAAGAAATGCAAGTTTTCTCATCTGGCAGCTATTTTGACGATGTTAACTTTTTTGTTGCAACATTTAAATACAAACAACCGCAACAAATAGATTTAGATATCGCTTTAGAATCGGGCATGCAAATGCTTGAAGCTCAGGGCGCACAAGATATTATTGTAAAAACAGCCGATTTTGAAACGCCAGAAGGTGTAAAAGGCCGTAAAGCAGTCGGAACGGTGGTCATGTTAGATCCGATTACAAAACGAAGTAAAAAAATGTATTATGATTTTGTAGCCTTCTCGCAAGACGGAGGATTACAACTTATTTTAATGATGCATAAAGAAGGAGATGAAGCGGCACAACAAGTTACCGAACGTGCTTTAAACTCAATCGAACTTAAAAAAGCAGTACAAAATAATGAATAACATAACCTTTGCAAATCCTGAGTTTTTTTGGTTGTTGTTGGTAATACCGGCTTTAGCAGCTTGGTATTACTACAAACGAAAAGATCAAATGGCTACCTTAAAAGTAAGTAGCGTAAACGGTTTTAAGGTAACGCCTTCATTATTGGCTCGCTTAAAACCTTTGTTGTTTGTATTACGCATGTTGGCTTTAACCGCAATTATTGTGGCTTTAGCTCGTCCGCAATCAACAGATGTTACCAATAAAACCAGAAAATCACGCGGTATTGATATTGTTATGGCAGTTGACGTTTCGGGTTCTATGTTAGCTCGAGATTTAAAACCCAATCGTTTAGTAGCGCTTAAAGCAGTGGCTTCAGAATTCGTTTCCGATCGTCCAAACGACCGAATCGGAATTGTAGTTTACGCCTCTGAAGCTTATACCAAAACACCTGTAACCAGTGATAAAGCTGTTGTTTTAGACGCAATAAAATCAATCAAATACGATAACGTATTGCAAGACGGAACTGCAATTGGCGTTGGTTTAGCAACCGCTATTAACCGTATTAAAGACAGCGATGCAAAAAGTAAAGTAATTATATTATTAACCGACGGGGTAAACAATTCGGGCTTTATTGATCCGCGAATGGCGGCAGAAATTGCTAAAGAATTTGGTATTAAAGTTTATACCATTGGTATTGGAACCAATGGCATGGCCGAGTTTCCGGTTTCGGTTTCGCCAAACGGCCAATTCAATTACCAAATGATGAAGGTTGAAATTGATGAAGGTTTGATGCAAGAAATTGCTAAAACTACAGACGGTGTTTATTTTCGTGCAACCGATAACAAATCGTTAGAAAAAATATATGACGAAATTGATGAACTTGAAACGTCTGAAGTTGAAGAATTGCGATTCATGAACTACGACGATAAATTCAGATCATTAGTTATTTTGAGTTTTATTTTATTAGGAATAGAACTTATTTTACGTAAAACCTTATACAGAAGCTTTATTTAGTTATGTGGCAAATAGAAGAACCAAAATATTTTTTAGCCTTTATAATTCTACCTATTCTACTTGTAGTTTATGTAGCTCATTATATTTGGAAAAAAAGAAAACAAAAAGAATTTGGGGATCAGCTTATATTACAGCAATTAGCGCCAGAAAGTTCTTTTTTTAAGCCCTTTTTAAAGCTTTTTGTAGTAAGCTTAGGAATTACGTTTTTAATTATTGCTTTAGTAAATCCTAAAGTTGGTACAAAAATTGAAACCGTAAAACGCGAAGGCGTTGATGTTGTTTTTGCTATTGACGTTTCTAAAAGTATGTTAGCCGAAGATATTGCGCCGAGCCGTTTAGAACGTGCTAAACAAATTGTTTCGCAAATCATTAATCAATTAGGATCCGATCGCATCGGAATTATTGGTTACGCCGGTTCTGCTTATTCAGTTTTACCCATTACAACCGATTATGCCGTGGCAAAAATGTACTTGCAAAACATGAATACCGATATGGTTTCTAGCCAAGGTACTGCCATTGCAGAAGCTATTAATTTGGCCGCACAATCGTTTGATAATCCTGCAACAAGTAAAGTTTTGGTTTTACTTTCTGACGGTGAAGATCACGAACAAGGTTTTGAGCAAGCGGTTTTAGCCGCAAAAGATGCTGGAATTAAAATTATTACTATTGGTTTAGGAACCGAAAAAGGAGGACTAATTCCTATTCGTTATAACGGAACCATTCAGAGCTATAAAAAAGATAATGCTGGCGAAAATGTAATTACCCGATTTGATCCGGCAACTTTAAAAACCATTGCCGAACAAGGAGATGGTGCATATATTTACGGCGGCAACACAAAAGATGTGGTAGAATTTGTTAAAAACGAATTAAACACCTTAGAAAAAACCGAATTTGAATCACAACAAATTGCCGATTTCGAATCGCAGTTTCAGTGGTTTTTATTCTTAGGATTTTTATGTTTAGCGATTGATGTTTTATTGCTTGAGCGCAAAACCGCTTGGGTTACAAAACTTAATTTATTTAATGAAAAAAACAATGAGAAATAAAATACAATTAACCTTACTATTATTTTTGGGTTGTTTTTTTACAATTTTTGCACAACAAAAAGATAAAAATATTACCCAAGGTAATAAGCAATATAACAAAGAAGATTATAGAAATGCGGAGGCTGAATATCGAAAATCGCAATTTCATAATCCATCAATGTCCAATGCGTCGTACAACCTGGGTAATGCCATTTATAAACAAGATCAGAAAAGCGAAGCCAAATTAGCTTATGCAAAAGCCATTCAAATGGCAACTACCAAGCAAGAGCGCAGCCAAGCTTTTTATAATATGGGCAATGTTTTAATGGCCGAAAAAAATTACCAAGGTGCGGTTGAGGCATATAAAAATGCCCTTCGTAACAATCCGTCAGATGATCAGGCGCGTTACAATTATGCGTTAGCGAAAGATATGTTAGATAAAAATCCACCGCAAAACGACGAGAATAAAGACGATAAAAACGACGACAAGAATCAGGATAAGAATCAAGATCCGAACCAAGATAAACAGGATCAGAATAAAGATAATAAAGACCAGGAGGATAAAAAGGATAAACAAGAAGATCAGGATCAGCAAAATCAGGACAAACCTGATGATCAAGATAAAGAGCAAAATTCAAATCCAGATCAACAAAATCAGCAAAATCCTCAGCAATCTAATGCCAATAAGCAACAAATGCAAAATTTATTGGATGCATTAAATAACGAGGAACGTAAAATTCAAGACAAAATAAAAGGTCAGGAAGTAAAAGGAAAACCAATTAAAAAAGAAAAAGATTGGTAATAAAAAAACTACAAATGAAACATTATTTAATTCTATTATTATTAGTTGTTCAAAATGCTTTTGCTCAGTTTACTTACGAGGCAAAAGTTAACAAAAGCACTATTGGTATAAACGAACGTTTACGAGTAGATTTTGTGATGAATAATGATGGAGATAACTTTAAAGTTCCAGGCTTTGAGGGGTTTAATGTTATCATGGGGCCCAATCAATCCATTTCATACAAATGGATTAACGGAAAAAAAACATACAACAAAACGTATACCTATTATTTAGAACCAACTAAAAAAGGAACATTTGTAATTAAGCCTTCAAGCATTGAGTTTGAAGGGCAAATTTATAAATCCAATCCGATTGAAGTAAAAGTTGGGGATGCAGTTCAGGAAGAAGAAGATCCGTACCAAGGTTATTGGGATCCGTTCGGGTTTGGTAATTCAGGCCCACCAGCTCCACAACAAGCGCAAGGTAAAATAGGAGAAGGCGCCCATTTGGTTGCTTATATTTCTAACGACAATCCTTACGTTAATGAACCAATTACCGTAGTTTACAAATTATATGTTAGCCCGTACGTTAACGTTTACGGTTCTAGAGAAACAGCTACGCCAAAGTTTAATAATTTCTGGAGTCAGTTTATTGACATGAAAGATTTTAAACCTACGCGTGATACGTATAATGGTGAAGTTTATACCTCAATAGAAATAAGAAAGGTTGTTTTATATCCGCAAAAGGCTGGATCTTTAGCTTTAGAACCTTTGCGATTGGAAATTGATATGGATGTACCAAGCGGACAATATGATTTTTTTGGACGTCCGGCTTATAAACAAGGTACCAAAACGGTAGTTGCGGGTAATAAATCGATTCAAGTAAAACCATTGCCAGAAGCAGGAAAACCTGCTGATTTTGCTGGTGCTGTTGGTGAATTTACTTTTTCAGTTACGCCGTCAAAAACAACATTACGTACAGACGAATCTTTAGATGTTTTGGTTGAGGTTGCTGGGCGTGGTAATTTAAAGTTATTCTCGTTACCGCAATTGGTTTTGCCTCCTTCTTTAGAAGTTTTTGATCCCGAACATAACGAACAGGTACAAACGCCATTAAGCGGAATGGTTGGTAAAATCTCTGACCGATATACCATTTTACCACAACAAAAAGGTACCTATGTAATTAAACCGATGTCTTTTTCGTATTTTGATTTGGCAAGTAAAACCTACAAAACCATTACAACTGACGAAATTGAATTAGATGTAACCCAAGGGCAACAAATTGCTGCTAATGGAGCAGCAACTAATTCGGACGGAAAGCAAGAAGTTGTAGCTAAAGATGAATTTGCGTACATAAAAACAAACGCAAAATTTACTGCCGTTTCAGACGACTTTTTAGGTTCTAATTTATTCTACCTATTAATCGCTATTGCTTTTATTGGTATTCCGGTAGTTATTATTTATCGCGGTAAAAAAGAAGCTCGAGATGCCGATGTTGTTGGTAATAAAATTAGAAAATCGGATAGATTGGCTAAAAAATATTTATCAGAAGCTAAAAAATGCATTGGTAATAAAGAAGAATTTTATGTGGCTATGGAACGATCGTTACATAACTTTTTAAAGGCTAAATTAAGCATCGAAACATCAGAAATGAGCACTGATAACATTAATGAGTTATTGTTGTCTAAAAACGCAAAATCTGAAACCATTACTGATTTTATTAAACTGAAACAAAATTGTGAAATGGCTCGTTATGCACCATCGTCTAAAGCAGAAATGCAACAAGATTATGAGTTAGCTAGCCAAGTAATTACGCAATTAAATAAACAATTGTAAGATGAAAAATATAAAACATATATCGTTAATTTTTGTATGGTTATGCTTTGTTTCTCATGCAATTGCAGCAACACCAGCCGAATTAAAAAAATGGGTAGAACAAGGCAACGCGTTTTATCAGCAAGAAAAGTACGAGGATGCTATTGACGCATATCAAAAAGCTTTGCATAGCGATTATCAGTCGGCAGCCGTATATTTTAATTTAGGAAATGCGTATTATAAATTACGAGATATTGCACCAGCGATTTACAATTACGAAAAAGCCTTGCAGTTAAGCCCAAATGATGCCGAAATAAAAACCAATTTAAAGTACGCACAACAAATGACCATTGATGACATTAAAGTTGTACCCAAAGTTGGATTTAGAGAAATGATTCAGAATTTTGTTTCTATTCTATCTTACAATGCTTGGGCATGGGTTAGCGTTGTTTCCTTTTTTGCTATGTTGGCTTTTTTTATTGGTTACTATTTTGGCCATTCAAGCACACAAAAAAGAGCGTTTTTTAGTTTGTTTTTTGTTTGTTTTGGAGTTGGAGCAATAAGCTTTTTTGCTGGGTTTAAAAACAAAGCATTAAGTAAACAAAATGTGTATGCTATTGTTTTTGCTGATGCAGCAGAAGTTTTAAGTGAACCTAAAAAAAATGCTGACGAAGCCTTTGTTTTACACGAAGGTACCAAAGTTAAAGTTTTAGAAAGTAACGAAACCTGGACCAAAATTATGATTGCAGACGGCAAACGCGGTTGGGTTTTAGATAAAGATATAAAAAAGCTGAAGTAAAAACTTCAGCTTTTTTTATTCGGTTTTCTCAGTATCTGCTTCTGAGTTTTGAGTTGCAGAACCAGGATCTTTAAATTCTTCAACCCATGCTTTTATGCTTGGGTAAATTAGTTCGGCTGTATATTCAATCTTATTGTAAAATATAGATTCCTCCTTTGTTTCTTCGCTCATAAAATAATTATTTCGGTTTATTTTATTAAAAAACAACAAAACAACGCTTAGTAATAATGTATATTTTAATAGGCCAAATAAGCCACCTAATAAGCGGTTTATCCAACCTAAATAAGCCCAATCGGCTAATTTGGTGAAAAACTTAGCGGTTACAAAAAGTAAAATTACAACGGCAACAAAAGTTAAGGCAAAAGCGCTAATTTCAATCGTTTTAATTTCCCAATCAACAACTTCAACTAATTTTTCGGCAACCAAATGCGAAAATTCAATGGCTATATAAATACCAATAAAGTAAGCAACGAACGATATTAAGGCTGCGAAAAAACCTTGACGAACACCCTGAATGGTGCCCCAAATTAAAACTAAACCTAAAAAAATATCAATTCCACCCATTTAAAAAACATTTTATTTACAAATATAACTTTTATCAAATAAGTTAATCTTATTCTACTTGTTATCTTTGTAAATCATTAAAGCTACAAATCATGTCAAGAGATATAGAATTAAAAAACAGATGGGAAGATTTGGTTTCCAAACTTTCTAAACAATTTGCCGACGGCGATACGCTAGATTTGGATGCAATTATTTATTTAATTGGCGTTCAGGAACTAGGGCAGTTTAATAAAAAATATAAAAAAGACGAAAAAGTTAACCTAATGCATATTGCCATTTGCAGGTTATTAGAACCTTATGGCTATTATGAGTTTGATTATTTTGATGCCGACGGATGGCCACATTATAAAGTAAAAGAGCTTTTACCGAATTTAAAAGCTGGTGAACAGCAAGTTTTAATGAAAGAAGCGATTGTAAATTACTTTTTAGAACGCGATTATATTAGCTAGTAGTTAAACAATTAGTAAAGTTTACCAGAATTGTTCGTCTTAAAAAAAGATAATTCGTAAATTTGCATTCATATTTATTTTTGCAATGATAGATAAGATTAAAGAATACATTGGCGAAGCTCAAGCTTTTACTACAGATAATAAAGAAGTTTTAGAAGCATTTAGAATTAAGTTTTTAGGCAGTAAAGGAATTTTAAAAGATTTATTTGCTGAGTTTAAAAACGTACCAAACGATCAGAAAAAAGAATTTGGTCAAATTATTAACCAATTAAAAACTGCGGCAGAAGATAAAGTAAAAACTTTACAAGAAGTTTTTGAAAATAAAGAAGATGTTGCCGGCTTATTTGGTGATTTAACACGCCCGGGCGAGCCGTTTAAAATTGGTTCTCGTCACCCAATATCTATTGTAAAAAATCAAATTATTGATATCTTTTCAAATATCGGGTTTAACGTTTCTGAAGGACCTGAGATTGAAGATGATTGGCACAACTTTACGGCATTAAACTTACCCGAATATCACACCCGCGTGATATGCAGGATACGTTTTTTATTCAAACCAATCCAGATATTTTATTGCGTACGCAAACCTCGTCAATTCAGGCAAGATATATGGAAACTAACGAACCTCCAATTCGTACCATTTCTCCAGGACGTGTTTTTCGTAACGAAGCTATTTCATCGCGTTCACACTGTATTTTCCATCAGGTAGAAGGTTTATATATTGATAAAAACGTGTCGTATGCTGATTTAAAACAAACCTTATTATATTTCACTAAAGAAATGTTCGGAAAATCTAAAATCAGATTACGCCCATCATATTTCCCTTTTACAGAACCTTCGGCAGAAGTTGATGTTTATTGGGGGTTAAAAACCGAAACCGATTATCGTATTACAAAAGGTACTGGTTGGTTAGAAATTATGGGTTGTGGTATGGTAGATCCTAACGTACTTAAAAACTGTAATATTGATGCAGAAACTTACAATGGTTTTGCTTTTGGTATGGGAATTGAGCGAATTGCTATGTTGTTATACCAAATTGGAGATATTAGAATGTTTTATGAAAACGACGTTCGCTTTTTAGAGCAGTTTAAAACAAACATATAATGTAAAAAGGCTAAAGATTTCTTTAGCCTTTTTTATTACTTTTAATTTCGTTATTAATTGTACTTTTGTACATATTTTAAAGCAATGAAAAAAGATATTATATTTCCTAAAGTAGAAAATGTTTATGTTGCTGCAGTTAAAGAATGGAATGATGATTTTCAGGAAAATTCTTGGTACGCACATTTAATTAACGATTCGGACCAAACCTTAGAAATGGTTATTGTTGTTTCTAAAGCTTACGGAACCCTTAATGGAGAAATGCGTAAAACAGGTACTTTTAGACATGCATTTAAAGAAATAGCACCTAAAACAGCAATAAAGGTTGAGTTGTTAGAAAACAATGTTTTACAGCTTAACAACGAGTTTATGGTTAGTTTTTTTAAAGACAATCAGCTTTTAGATAAAGTATTTGTTTTTAAAACCAATACAATAAATGATAAAGCAACAACTGACATTCCGGTAATGAATGTTCGTGGGGTTTTACTAAAATAAAAAATCGGGCATTTGCCCGATTTTTTTATTCTTTTATTTCTGTATTTTTCTT
Organism: Flavobacterium agricola; assembly: GCF_025919725.1. Lineage (NCBI taxonomy): Bacteria > Pseudomonadati > Bacteroidota > Flavobacteriia > Flavobacteriales > Flavobacteriaceae > Flavobacterium > Flavobacterium agricola. Next base: position 2,296,981 of record NZ_CP081495.1, read on the forward strand.
TCTAACAGCTAACGACCAAATAACGGCTAATGCTAAAACCGAACCAATAATGGTAAGCGAAACGCTTGAATCAAAATGATAGAATGGCATAATAAGCATTTTAATACCAATAAAGGTTAAAATAACAGCCAATCCGTAGTTCAATTTAGAGAAAACATCCATTGAGTTCGCTAGTAAAAAATAAAGCGAACGTAGCCCTAAAATGGCAAAAATGTTTGAGGTATATAAAATAAACGGATCGTCTGGAGCAATGGCAAAAATTGCCGGAATGCTATCTACCGCAAAAACTAAATCTGTAATTTCTATTACCGCAACGGCAACCAATAATGGTGTTGCCATTTTTACTCCGTTTTGAATTGTAAAAAATTTATCACCATCAAAATCAGGAGAAACTTTGTAAAACTTATGTACTAAACGTACTCCAAAGTTTTTGCTTAAATCGGTTTCTTCATCATCGCTATGATCTCCCCAAGATTTAATTCCGGCATAAACTAAAAATAGTCCGAAAACGGTTAAAATAACATTGGGTCTAAAAAATTCGTTAGTAACAAAATTTACGCTTTCTGTCGCATGATTGCTTAAGTTAAAATGCCAATCGCCGATTGAGAATGCTGGTAAATAGGTTAAATTAATTAGCTCAACCCCAGCAAAAATAAATATGGCTCTGAAAACTAAAGCTCCTAAAACACCCCAAAATAGTACTTTGTGCTGAAATGCTTTTGGAATTTTAAAAAACTTGAAAACCAGTATAAAAACAAACAAATTATCTACAGACAGGGCTTTTTCTATCCAATAAGCAGCTTGAAATTTTGAAAAATTATCGGTTGTGCCAGCCGGACGATCTAAAAACCAATAAATAATTCCACTAAAAACCATTGCCAAACTGATCCAAACAATAGACCAACTTAAGGCTTCTTTATTAGAAACTTCGTGCGTTTTTTTATTAAAAACACCTAAATCTAACAAAAGCATTATAATAACTGCAATACCAAATGCTGTTAAAATGCCAGGATGATTGATTAAATGATCTACTTGTGCCGTAGCCGCTTTTTCCATAGTTAAAGTTTTAAAGCAACAAATGTAAAACTTAATTTTTCCTCCAAGGGAATTGTGTTTAAGTTGTTGTTTTACAGTTGTTTATGTTTTTTGTAAAAAACAATTCCAAAACCATAACGCGTTGAATTTCAATTTGTTGTGATTTTGGAATTGCTATTTTTGTAAAGATGAAATTAAATTGAAAATTAATTTAATTTTTCTGTTAATTTTTTAAATTCTTTTTTAGGATTTCTGCCTAAATATAAAATGTTGTAAACGGTATCAATAATTGGCGTTTCAGCATTAATTACTTTGTTCATTAAAAAAGCACATTTTGCTGCATAATATCCTTCGGCAACCATGCGCATTTCCATTTGTGCTGATTTTACGGTGTAACCTTTACCTACCATGCTACCAAAAGTTCTGTTTCTAGAAAAAACAGAATAGCCGGTAACCAATAAATCGCCTAAATAGGCGCTGTCGTTAATGTTACGTTCGGTATCATAAACTTTATTAATAAAGCCGTCCATTTCTCGAATGGCGTTGCTCATTAAAACAGCTTGAAAATTATCTCCGTAACCTAATCCGTGTGCAATTCCTGCAGCTACAGAATAAATATTTTTTAATACGGCAGCATATTCGGTACCAATAATATCATCAGATATTTTACATTTAATATAATGGCTGCTTAGTTTTTTTGCAACTGCGCAAGCATTTTCTTCATTGCTACAAGCAATGGTAAGATAAGATAAACGCTCTAAAGCAACTTCCTCAGCATGGCATGGACCAGTAATAACGCCAATATTTTCTAGCGGAACGTTATAGGTTTCCTGAAAATGTTTACCAACAATTAGTCCGGTTTCTGGAATAATACCTTTAATTGCCGAAACAATTATTTTGTTATCTAAACTTTCGGTTAGATTTTCTAGTTCTTCGTATAAAAAAGCTGATGGAATGGCAAAAATTAAATAATCTGCGCTTCTAACCGCTTCATTAATATCTTTGGTTAATCGTAACTGATTAACATCAAATTCAATTGCTTCTAAATAATTTGGGTTATGGTTATTTTCTAAAATGTGCTGAATTGCGTTTTCATTACGCATATACCAAACAATTTCGGATAAATTTTCGCATAACATTTTTACAATAGCTGTGGCCCAACTACCGCCTCCAATAACTGCAAATTTTTTATCGTTGCTCATTTTTATTTAAAAATTGGAAACATCAAATTTAATTAATTAAATTCAATATATACGTTTAATATATCCTAAAACTTAATTAAGCTGCTTTTTTACTTGGGTTGTAATATTAAAATGTGGTAAAATTTTAATACTTTTTATTTAAAATTATTATTAAATGACAAGCAAAAATTAAATAATGCTTGCTTTTGTTTCGTTTTTTAAAAGTGCTATATGTAGATGTTATAATTTAATAACGCGTTTAAAAATGTTGTATTTTAGCTTTTTAATTTAGAGAACTAGAACGCCAAAAGCTAGTTTTACTTCTATCATTTTTAGTTATGAAAAAAATATTTTATGTATTTACTGCTTTGGTATTATTTACTTTAGCATCTTGTTCATCTACTGACGATTATTATGCAGATGTAGATTACTCGAACATATTACAAAGTTATGATTTGTGGGAAATAGATCATAGCCGTACCTATGGCGCTGGTGCTGTTCCGTTTTTAGATAAAGCCATAACAATTACCTTTAGTCGCGGAACTTTATTTGCAAATAATAACTTTTCTGGCTTAGGTTATGTAGGGAATGGATTTGGAATTGATGTTGGTTATTACAAATTAGGATATAATAGCGTTGAAGTTACGCATGATTTAGATGGAAGATATTTTTTAGAATTGATTTCTGTTAATCAAAACCAAATTCAGTTGTACGACCGTAACCAACGCGTAACATACGTATTAAATGGTTATTATAAAAACGATTACAATTACGAATATGTGGTTTATAACAACGTAGGTTTACTTTTGCAAGAATTTGTTGCTTGGCGTAAAATATCTGCTGAAGGGGGAGTTCCGAACTTGTTTGATGAAGAGAATTTTTTAGGATTTGAAACATTTAATAATGAATTCGTATCATCTAATAGCCCTTTAAACACACCAATTAATTATATAGATTGGAATTATGGTGGTTTTTATTACGTTTCTAACACCAATAACTTTAAAATAAAAAGGTTACAACTGCAATTCCCTGATGGTAATGAAAATTTTGAATTAACCTTAATAAATAACGGATATGATGATTCAATTTATTTATACCATTTAAGCTCTGGAACAAATTATGTGTTTATGGGTGATGGATATATTCAGTTTATGCGTTCGCAAAAAGATGCCGATTCGCAACCTAAACAAGCTAAACGAGTTGTATCTAAAAGAAGATAAAAAAAACGGAACCGAAAGGTTCCGTTTTTTTATTTCTTATAAAATAAGTTGTGATCAATATATTGCCAAACTTTATGATCAATCATAGGCGCAATATTTTTTCCTTGTTTTATATTTTCTCTAATAAAGGTTGACGAAAGTTCTATTATTGGTGCTTCAACCTTATGAATATGTGGGTGCTTTATTAATTCATTTTCTGCTTTGCCTACAGAAATTCTGGGGTAAACATAAACCGAATAACGTTCTAAAATTACTTCGTAATTTTTCCATTTATGAAATGACTTTAAATTGTCTTCGCCCATAATTAAACAAAACTCATGTTTCGGAAACTTTTCTTCCAAATGTACCAATGTATTTATGGTATAATTGGGTTGTGCTAAACGAAACTCAACATCAGATGGTTTTATTTTATCGTAACCTTCAGTTGCTAAATGTACCATATGTAAACGGTGGTGATCGTCAACCAAGTTTGCTTTTACTTTATGTGGGTTATGCGGGGTTACCACCATCCAAATTTGATCTAAATCTGAATGTTCAACCATATGATTTGCAATAATTAAATGGCCTACATGAATGGGATTAAACGTTCCGAAATATAAACCAACTTTCATAATTTGCTATTTAATAAATTCAGAAACCAAGTTATATGCTTCTTCTTTGGCTTGGTCTAAATCGTAATTTTTAATAATGATATCAAATTGCGGTGCAGTAGCTAATTCTACAGAAGCTTTTGCAATGCGCATGTTAATTTTATCTTCGCTTTCTGTAGATCGTTTTTTCAATCTAATTTTAAGCTCGTCAATGCTTGGCGGTTTAACAAAAACGGCCAAGGTTTGTTCCGGAAATTTCTTTTTAATTCGTAATCCACCGGCAACGTCAATGTCAAAAATAACATTTTTGTTCATGGCCCAAATACGTTCTACCTCGCTTTTTAAGGTTCCGTAAAAATTATCGCGGTAAACTTCTTCCCATTCTACAAAATCTTCATTTTTAATATGGTTTTTAAAAGTTTTCAGATCTATAAAATAGTAATCTGTTCCGTTAATTTCTTCACCTCTGGGTTGACGAGTAGCTGCTGAAATAGAAAATTCTAAATTTAATTCAGGGTGTTCTAGTAAATGACGAACTATTGTTGTTTTTCCAGATCCTGAAGGTGCCGAAAAAACAATTAGTTTTCCTCCTTTGCTCATTATGTTGTTGTGTTGTTTTAGTAATTATAGTACGTTTAGTACTTGTTCTTTTATTTTTTCTAGTTCGTCTTTCATCTGAACTACAATCTTTTGCATTTCCGCATGATTTGATTTAGACCCCATGGTGTTAATTTCTCGTCCCATTTCTTGGGCAATAAAACCAAGTTTTCTACCATTAGCTTCGTTACTGTTTAACGTATCAATAAAATAATCTAAATGATTACCTAAGCGTACTTTTTCTTCAGTAATATCAAGCTTTTCAATGTAATAAATAAGTTCTTGCTCAAATCTGTTTTCGTCAATTGTAGTTTCAAGCTCAGCAACTGCATTGCGTAAACGTTCTTTAACATTTGCAATACGTTCAGGGTCAAATGAAATAGCTTGTTGCATTAAGTTTCGAATATTTTCAATGCGTTTTACAAAATCAGCTTCTAAAGATAAACCTTCGGTTTTTCTAAAATCTTTAATGTGTGCAAGCGCATCATTAATAACCAATTGAATTTCTTTCCACTCGTCCTCGTTAATTTCTTCACGTTCAGTTTTTAACGTATCTGGCATTCTAACAGCCATTTTCATTAATTCAGTAGCATCAGCTTCTGGCAAAATAGCTAACATTTGATTGATGTAAGCTTTAACGATGGGCGCGTTAATTTTGGTCGACGTTTCTTCTGAAGTAACTTCGATATATAACGAAAAATCTACTTTACCACGCTCCAGTTCGTGAGCAATTTGGTTGCGTAAACCAAGCTCCATTTCACGGTATGCAGATGGCATACGTGTATTTAAATCTAAACCTTTGCTGTTTAAAGATTTTATTTCGACAGTTATTTTTTTGGTAGCCAATTGTTTAGAAGCTTTACCAAAACCGGTCATTGAATGTATCATATATCTTTCAGAAAAAATAATAGCTACAAAGATAGGTAAAATACTGCTTTATATAATTATTTTATAGTCAGATAATTTTATAAGGATTGTTTTAACGGTTTTAAATTTTGATTCTTGTATCTTTGTACTTTAAATTTAATACTATGAAATTCAATACAAAAGCGATACATGGTGGACAAAAACACGATCCATCTACAGGAGCGGTTATGACTCCAATTTACCAAACATCAACATTTGCACAACAATCGCCAGGAAAACACCAAGGATATGAATATTCTCGTGGTGAAAACCCAACGCGTACTGCTTTAGAAAATGCTTTAGCATCTTTAGAAGGTGGAGTTGCTGGTTTTGCTTTTGGCTCAGGTTTAGCTGCGATTGATGGAGTTTTAAAACTTTTTACTCCGGGCGACGAAATTATTGCGATGGATGATTTATACGGTGGTTCTTACCGTTTATTTACGCGTTTATTCTAAGTACGGTTTAAAATTTCATTTTGTTGATATGACTGATGTTGATGCGGTTGCTGCATTAGTAAACGATAAAACAAAAATGGTTTGGATTGAAACGCCTACAAACCCATTAATGAAGGTGGTTGATATTAAAGCAGTAAACGATGCAGTTAAAGCCAAAAAAGCAGACGTTTTAGTTGCTGTTGATAATACTTTTGCATCACCATACTTACAACGTCCTATTGAATTAGGTGCTGATATTGTAATGCATTCGGCTACAAAATATTTAGGCGGACATTCAGACGTAATTGCGGGTGCAATAGTTGTAAACTCAGAAGCTTTAGCTAAAGATGTACATTTTAATTTATTTGCCACTGGTGGTATTTTAGGTCCACAAGATTCGTATTTAGTTTTACGTGGAATTAAAACATTGGCTGTACGTATGGACCGTCATTGTGCAAATGGTATTAAAGTAGCTCAGTTTTTAGAAAAACATCCTAAAGTAGCCCATGTTTATTACCCAGGATTAGAAAATCATCCACAACATGAAATTGCTAAAAAGCAAATGAAAGATTTTGGTGGTATGGTAACTTTTACTTTAAAATCAGGAAAACAGGAAGATGCATTTAAAATTTTAGAAAATTTACATGTATTTACTTTAGCAGAATCATTAGGTGGGGTAGAATCATTAGCGAATCACCCAACAACAATGACACACGCATCAATTCCGGCAGAAAAACGTGCTGAAATCGGCATTACTGATGATTTAATTCGTTTATCAGTTGGTATTGAAGATATTGATGATTTGTTAGCAGATTTAGAGCAAGCATTGCAATTGATATAAATAAAAAGGCGAGTTTTAAAACTCGCCTTTTTATTATGCTTATATATTAATTTAAATAATAAATGTAACCTACGTTTAACCAAACAACCCAGTCATTTGCTTTGTTTTCTTTATAAATTCTTCTATCAGGATTCATACCATCAACCCAATCCGAAAAATAGTATTGCCAACGTAAATCTAACAGTAAATCAGACATAGTAGATAATTTGTAGCGCGTTCCTACACTAGAAACGATAGAAAATGTACTTCCAGAATCATTAGAAAGAGCTCCGACATATTTAGTAGAAACCACTGCAGGATCATTTAAATCTCCATTTCCATAGTCAGACCAAACTTTTGGCTTGAAGAAATTGTATTGAGCTCCTAAACTTACATATGGTGCAAGTGAACCTACGTTATATGAAAATTCGCGGATCGAAAACGGATAATACTCTAATTGCATACCAAATCCAAATACGGTAGTTTCTCCTTTCATCGCTCTTAACTGTTTAGCGAAAGTTTTATCTCCTTGAACCCACTGTCCTTCATGTTTTAAATTAGTTTTATTAAAATTCAGCTCAGTGCGTATCTTAAAATGATCGTTAAAATAGGTTTCGGGTCTATAACAATTACAATCTGCTGTGTAAGAAAAGTTCATGTAATGAACCAAACCAACTCCAAACCCAGTGTTAGTAAAGTTGTTTTTAGAATTGTTTCTTTGTCCAAAATCAGATCTAAAGTTTACAGGACCTGCTATGACACCAATTTCGTGCGAAAAGTTAGCTTGCGCATTTGCTGGAAAAATTGTTCCCAATACAAATAAAAATAGAAATAGATTTTTTCTAGACATTACTAATTATCATTTAGTCAGTTAGGTTAAAAGCATAAAACGATTCAAAACAAATTGTTAAATGTTACAAATCATTTCAATATAAAACAGTTAAAAAAAGAATTTATTGTATTTGTATGCTAAAAGTATTATGCCTCAAAGATATAAATAATTGATTTATAATACCTATTTTATTGATTAGCCTAATTTTTTAAATCTATTTCTTGACTACTGGTTTACATTGTAAATAAATTACAAACGGTTAAATTATAGTAATATTTTCTTTTCTTACTAAAATGCACTAAAAATTCGACAAAAGGTGTTTTTTAGCCCATGAAAATGCGTTTCTAAAGTATAAAAAAGTTGTGTTTAGCTTTTTTTAGGATTTAAAAACTTTTGTTGGCTTTTTATTTTCATCCAACGCAACAAATGAGAATTGACCTTTTACAGCTAAGTAACGCACGTTTTCATACATCTGTTCTACGTAAATTTCAACATCAACTTTTAAACTGGTGTTTCCAACATTTATAACTTTTCCTACTAATTCCACAATTGTTCCAGCAGGAATTGGTTTGTTAAAATCTATACGATCTGAAGATACGGTTACCATGGTTTGACGTGAAAAACGTGTTGCTGTAATAAAGGCAACTTCATCCATCATGTGCATAGCAGTACCACCAAATAAGGTTTCGTAATGATTTGTAGTTCCCGGAAACACGGCTTTAAAAATGCGTGTTTCCGAGTTTTTTATTCTTTCTTCTAAAGTCATTTGTTCAATTATTTTTAAGCTTCGCAGCTGGTGCAAGTTACTAAATTGGTAACAAATTCTTTAGATACGCTTTGACTACGTTGGTAATATAAAGTTTTAACACCTAATTTCCATGCTTCAATCATTAAGCGGTTAACTTCTTTAACCGGAACGTTTGCTGGAATATTAAGATTTAAACTTTGTGCTTGGTCAATATATTTTTGACGGATAGATGCTTGTAAAACAATTTCGTACTGACTGATTTCTTTAAACGTTTTAAAAACATCTTTTTCATCTTGAGTTAAAATGCTTAAATGCTGCACGCTACCGTGATTTAACATAATGCTACGCCAAGTTTCTTCGTTATCAACTCCTTTTTCTTCAAGCAAAGCTTTTAAATATTTGTTTTTACGCATAAAGTTACCTTTAGCTAACCCTGCTTTGTAATAGTTGCTGCTGTACGGTTCGATTCCGGGTGATGTTTGTCCTAAAATAGCTGATGATGATGTAGTAGGAGCAATAGCCATTAAGGTTGTGTTGCGTAATCCGTAACCTTTTAAAACTTCAGGTTCACCATAAATGCGAGCTAAATCTTGAGATGCTTTTACGGCTTTTTCTTGAATGTTTCCGAAAATTTTATTGGTTAACATTTTTGCATCCAAACTTTCAAAAGCAATTTTATTTTTTTGTAAATACGAATGCCATCCCATAACGCCTAAACCAAGTGCACGGTGATTTTTAGCAAATGTATTTGCCGATTTTAAGTAATAGTTATCTTCTGTTTTAGCAATAAATTCTTGTAAAACAGCATCTAAAAAGAAAATAGCTAATTTAACCGCTTCGGTATCTTTCCATTCATCATACAATTCTAAGTTCATAGATGATAAACAACAAATAAAAGATTCTTCTGCCGAAGATGGTAATGCAATTTCAGAACATAAGTTGCTCGAGAAAATTTGCATTTCTTTATCCTTATAAACTTGTGGTTTATTGCGGTTAATATTATCAGTAAAGAAAATATACGGTAAACCTTTTTGTTGGCGGCTTTCTAAAACCTTAGCCCAAATTTCGCGTTTTTCGCGATCGCCATCAACCATATCTTGCATCCAATAATCAGGAACACAAATACCGGTAAATAGGTTTTGGATTGGGCTACCAATGTTTTTAATATCTAAAAATTCTTTAATATCTGAATGATCAATATCTAAATACGCAGCAAATGCACCACGGCGAACACCACCTTGAGAAATGGTATCCATTGCGGTATCAAACAATTTCATAAAGCTTACGGCTCCGCTACTTTTTCCGTTATCGGTTACAGCGCTTCCGCGTTCGCGCAATTCACCAAAATAGCCCGAAGTTCCGCCACCAATTTTGGTTTGCATAATAACTTCGCCTAACTTGTGCGTAATACTTTCTATATTATCTGGTACATAAACGTTAAAGCATGAAATTGGTAAACCGCGTTCGGTACCCATATTTGCCCAAATAGGAGATGATAAGCTCATCCAACCTTTCTCGATCATTTCAATAAATGCTTCGGCCAATTCGGGTTTATATAAGCGTTTTGCAGCTGCATTAGCAATACGTTCAATCGCTTTTTGGGTGGTTTCTCCTTTTAATAAATAACCACGATTTAATATTTGTTCGCTTTCTTCATTAAGCCACCATAATCTTTCCATAAATTAATCTTTCTCTAAAATTAAAATAAATCGTCTGCTGTAATACTTTTGTCGTGTTTGGTATAATCTACCGGGCGTTTGGCAAAGAAATCGTCTAAGCTGTTTGCAAAAATTTCTTCTTCAAACCAAACCATAGGTTGGTAATTGCTTTCGGAAATGTGGAAAATTTTGTTGATTCCGATTTTTACTAAACTTTCGTCAATTCTGAATTTCATGAAGTTTAGTAGGTTTTCTTTAGAAATGGTATCTAATTCACCGTTTTCAAAAATCCAATCTAAAATTTCGGCTTCAATGTTTATTGAATGAACCACGATGTCGTTAATTTCTTGAATGGTTTCGGCATCAAAATAATCAGGAAATTCTTCTCTAATTTTATTGATGATGTAAATGCCGCCGTTTGCGTGAATTTGCTCGTCGATTGATGTCCAAGCAATAATGTTACTCACGTTTTTCATTACGCCTTTAAAACGCGTAAACGATAAAATGATGGCAAATTGACTGAATAGTGATACGTTTTCAATTAAAATCGTAAAAAGAATTAACGATTTTAAGTAATCTTTTTTATTATCTGATTTTGAGTTTTTTAACGCATTAGATAAATATTGAATTCGTTTGGCAATAACCGGAATATCGATTACTTTTTCAAATTCATTATTGTATCCTAAAACTTCTAACAAACGTGAATAAGCTTCAGAATGGCGAAATTCGCACTCGGCAAACGTGCTGCCTAAACCATTAAATTCCGGTTTTGGTAAATGCTTATATAAATCACCCCAAAACGTTTTTACATTTACTTCAATTTGTGCAATAGCTAATAAACTGCGTTTTACAATTTCGCGTTCGTTAGGTGAAAGATGCGAATGAAAATCTTGGATATCGGCAGTGAAATCAATTTCAGAATGTACCCAAAACGAATTGTTGATTGCATTTGTAAATTCTAATATCTCCGGATATTCGAATGGTTTGTAGTTAATACGTTTGTCAAAAATACTCATGATACAATTTTTAGTGATTATGTAGAAGTAAATAACAAGCGCATGCAGATTGAATAGTCAATTTGAAGACGTTTGACATTTACTTTTTGTGCGAAAGCCATGTCAGGCGGTTAGCAAGGTAATCTGACTTTACTTAATACAAAGTATTACAGTTGCGCAACAGTTCGAGATTTGCACTCGATTCCCCTTGATTACTTGTATATTTGTGCAAGTTGAAACCGCTTAATTATGTTTTTTAAAGTAAGCCAAAAAAAATGATAATTAGGTAAATTTACTGTAAAAGTTATTCACAGAGTTCTTAACATTACCTTAAAATAGCATGATTGTTCATACCCAAGCACTTGTTTTATCGGCCCTAAAATACAATGAAAAAAGTTTAATTGTAAAATGTTACACGTTAACAGACGGGGTAAAAACGTATTTTGTACCTAGTGCTTTTTCCTCTAAAAAAAGTCAACAAAAAATAGCTTATTTTCAGCCTTTAAATATTTTAGATATTGTTGCTACGCATAAAAACAAAGGAACTTTAGAGCATTTTAAAGAAATTAGAATTCACACGCCTTATTTTTCTATTCCAACCGATATTAGCAAAAGTACCATTGTGCTTTTTTTGTCTGAAGTTTTAAGCGCCGCTGTGAAAGAAGAAGAACGAAACGAAGGGCTTTTTACTTTTTTAATTACCTCGTTTATGTGGTTAGATGCGCATGACGAGGTTGCAAATTTTCATTTAATTTTTTTAGTAGAACTTTCTAAATATTTAGGAATATTTCCAGATAATAATGAAGATGATTTGCCATTTTTTGATGTGAAGGAAGGCATGTTTGTAAGCCAACAAGGTTTTGAATCGTTAAATGAGTACGAAACCTTGTTGTTTAAAAACCTATTAAACTTGCGTTACGGAGCTGCCCGTAATATTTTTAAAGCTTCAGAAAGGCAAGTGCTTTTAAAAACTTTGGTTGAATATTATTCGTATCATTTAGATGGATTTAGAAGACCAAAATCTTTAGAAATTTTAAAAGATGTTTTTTCATAAAAAAGCCTAAATTTGTTAAAAAAAACAAAAAATATTTATGAAAAAAATTTTAACGCTTAGTTTCTTGCTGATTAGCTTTTTAGGGTTTTCTCAAACAGAAACCGAAACAAATCAACCAAACGTTTCAAGCTCAGTAACAGAAAAGAACGAGTTTAAACCAGGAAAAAACATGCTGAAGCTAAACTTATTGTCATTAACTGTGGGTAATATTTCATTACAATACGAAAGATTACTTACCAAACGTATGGTTGTTAGTTTATCTGCCGGAATTACGCCAGAGCGCGGTATTCCGTTTTATAGCGCGTTTAAAGATGCTTTAGATAATCAAGATACAAAAGATCAGCTTCAAGGTTTAAAATATTCTAATTATGCCATAACGCCAGAAGTGCGTTTTTACTTTGGTAAAGAAAGTTACAAAGGTTTTTATGTAGGTGTTTTTGGACGTTATACTGCTTACGATATTAAATTTCCGCTTTTTTACGATAATGTTTTATCTGGCATTCCTGGTGTTCCGGGGAATTTACTGCCAAAAGAAACAATTAATTTAGATGGAAATATAAAAGCTTTTTCTGGTGGAATTTCATTAGGTGCACAATGGAAATTAAGCAAACGCTTGTATTTAGATTGGTTGGTTGTTGGGCCGCACATTGGTAGTTCTAAAGGAACTTTATCAGGCAACAAAAAACTTACTGCTTTAGAACAGCAAAAAATTAGAGAAGTAATAGATGATTTAGATATTCCGTTATTAAAATACCATGCTGAAGTAAATGAAAACGGTGCTAGAATGCGTTTTGACGGACCTTGGGCTGGAGCGCGAACTTCATTAGCAATTGGATACAGATTTTAACAACAAAAAACAGCTTTTTAGATTTCTAAAAAGCTGTTTTTTGTTTCTTTAAAATACAATATCCCAAGTTCCGGTTGCACGTTCAAGTTCAACCAAGGCAGCTAAGTAATTGTACAACGCTTCGTAATATTCTTCCTGAACTTCATTATGCGTACGTTGCGCATCTAAAACTTCTAGTAAAGATGTATCTCCGCGTTTGTAGCTGTATGTTTTACCGTCTAAAACAGCTTTTGCTTTTTCTAGTAATCCGGTATTAAATGCTTTAACTTGCTCTTGATGCGCAATAAATGTATTATACGCTTGTTGTACTTGCGTACTAACTTCTAATAAAGCCAAATCGTACAAACGTTCGGTTTTTTCGTAATCCATTTTTGCAATTTTCCAATCGTTGTTGCGACGATTAGAAAACTTTAACGGAATTGCAATACCACCACCAACTTTGGTGAAACGTGGCGATTCGGCTTCTTCGTTACGTACAATCGAGTTGTATTCTACATTTACCTTCAACCCTAAATCAATAGCTCGGTTTGCTTTAGCTAATGCTACATTACGTTTAGAAACTTCTTTACTTTGTAGGGCTGCAACCAAATCGCTACGGTTTTCTTGTGCTTGATAAATTAAATATTCAAGGCTAAAACTTTTATCAATTACCGGAAAGTTTTCTATTATATGTTGATACGCTTGCGCCTGAAAATTTCCCATTAATAAATTCAGGTTGATTAATGCATTTTTGTAAGCTGCTTCAGCAACAAACACATCGTTTTTTAAAGTTATTGCTTCAACTTTACTTTGCTTGGCATCAACTTCAGAAATATCACCCAATTTAAATCGAATGCTATCTGATTTAGCCAACTCATTCATGCTTTCGTAAGAATTTATTTTTACTTCTAAAACCTTTTTATTTTGCAAGGCTTCAAAATAAGCTAAGGTTGCATCGGCTCTTAAATTTTTAAAATAATTTAATAAAATAGATTGTGAAAGGGCATATTCGCTTTTTGCTAAATTAATTCGTGCTTTTCTTTTACCGCCCAATTCTAATGTCCATTCTAATTCGCTTTCGTAGCCATAACCCATTTGTTTTTTACGTTCGCCATTGTCAAAATATCCAACAGAAAGTTCTGGATCTTCAAAAGCTCGAGCGCTTAAAATTTCGGCTTCTGCCATAGCAACATCAAATTTCTCGGCAGCATATTCTATATTATTGTTGCGTACCAAATCTATAAAATCAGAATAGGTAAGCGTTTTTTGTTGTTCTACCTGAGCATAAATGGCTGTGAATAATCCGCTTAAAGCCACAAGCATTATTAGGTTAATTTTTTTCATAACTACGATTCTAAATCTTCTTTTTGAGGTAAAAACTCAGCATCATTTCCCCATTTTTTCTCAACCATATAATATAATGCTGGTAAAGCATATAAAGTTAAAATGGTAGAAAATAACAAACCATAAACAATTACGGTTGCTAACGGACGTTGTACGTCAGATCCGATTCCGGTTGCAAGCGATGCAGGTAATAAACCTAAAACGGCTACCGTTGCGGTCATTAATACCGGTCTGAATCGGCCTTTTGCTCCGTTTAATACGGCGTGTAATAAAGTTTGTCCTTCTTTACGTAATTGGTTGATGTACGAAATCATAATCACCCCGTTTTGAATGGCTACCCCAAATAAAGCGATAAAGCCAACTACTGACGATACGTTTAATGTCATACCGCGTACGTTTAGCGCTAACATACCACCAAAAACAGCCAGCGGAACAATGCTAATTAATAGTAAAGCTTGGCGTAGTTTACCAAAAGCACCATATAATAAAATAAACATAATAGAAATGGCCAGCGGAACAATTACGGCCAAACGATCGTACGCGCGGTTTTGATTTTCAAATTGACCGCTCCACTTTATATGGGTTTTGTCGTGATCGTAAGTGATGTTTTTTTCTATTTTATCTTGCGCTTCTTTTAAAAAGGAACCTAAATCGCGGTTGCGTAAATTTAACTTTACGGTTAAATGACGTTTATTCATTTCGCGTGTTATGGTACTTTCGCCGGTGCTGGTTTTAATATCGGTAACTTGAGAAAGCGGAATTTTAATTCCGTCGGCATTAGTCAACATTAAATGACCGATTTTTTCGGGTGTATTTCGGCTTTCGTCGGTATAACGACAAATAATATCGTAAACTTTATCACCAATAAAAATTTGAGAAATGGCTTTACCACCAATTCCTACCTCAATTAATTCAGCAACATCAGCAACATTTAATCCGTATTGTGCAATTTTATCTCGATTGGCATGAATTTGTAACTGCGGTAAAGGCGGTTCTTGATCAATAGCTAAATCAACAGCACCATCAACGGTTTTTAATTCGTTCATTACATCTTCGGCAATGCGACGCGTTTCGGCAAAATCGTTACCGTAAACCTTAATCGCTAATTCGCTATGTGCTCCCGAAATTTTGTCCATTACCCCATCAATCATGGGCTGAGAAAAACCAACCGTATAACCCGGTAATGTTGCATATTCTGCTGCCAATTCATGAATTAAATCGTCTTTGGTTTTGCCGCTTGGCCATTGTTTATAAGGCTTGATGCCGATTGAAACTTCAAAATGTGATGAGGTCCACGGGTCGGTTCCGTCATCATTACGTCCAGCTTGTACCATAATGTAGGTAACTTCGTCATATTTCATGGTACGTGCACGTAACGTATCGGCCATTTCTTTAGATTTTTCAACTGACAATCCTGGAGGTAATTCTACTTGCAGCCAAATAGAACCTTCATCTAACGTGGGTAAAAAATCTTTTCCTACATGAATTGATAAGCCCGTTGCTAAAACTAAAACTACAGCAAGTGGTAAAAAAACCTTTTTCGGTTTTTCCATTACTTTGTTAATGCGTTTTGAATACGCATGGGTTAACTTTTCTAACCATTTGTTGTGGTATATTTTTTTCGGTTTTTTGTAAACTACATAAGCAAGCCCCGGAATTAGCAAAAGCGCCACGCACAAAGCGCCAAACAGTGCATAACTTACCGTAAATGCCATGGGTGTAAATAATTTTTTTCTACACGTTCAAAAGCAAATAAAGGCAAGTAAGCCGTCATGATAATAATGGTGGCAAAGAAAATAGGTTTAGCTACTTGTTTGGCAATATCTGCAATGCTGCGTTCTTTTAATTCTTCTTTGGGGTTATCTTCCCGTTTTTTAAGAATGGTTTCGAGCATTACAATAGATCCGTCAACAATAATACCGAAATCGATTGCGCCTAAGGATAACAAATTGGCTGGTACATCGGTAAAATGCATTAAAATAAAAGCAATTAATAACGCCAACGGAATGGTAATAGCTACTAATAACGCACCGCGCCAATTGCCTAAAAATATAATTAATACAACTACAACCAAAGCAATACCTTCTATCAACGTATGAGAAACGGTGTTTAAGGTTGTGTTTACCAATTCGGTACGATCTAAAAACGGATGAATGGTAACACCTTTTGGCAAAATATCGGTGTTTAAATCGTGAACCGCTTCGTGAATTCCTTCAAGAACGGTTGATGTATCTTCTCCTTTTAATAATAAAACAATTCCTTCAATTCCGTCACTATAATCGCGTTCACGATCTGTGTAGGATAAAATACCTTTTCGCTCAATATTTCCGTACTTTAAGGTACCTATATCGGTTAATAAAACAGGAACCCCTTTTTCAGATTTTACAACAATTTTTCCAAAGTCTTGTAAATCTTTAACTAAACCAATCCCACGAATTACATAGCCCAAATCGCCTTTTGGTAAAACACTTCCTCCGGCGTTAATGTTGTTTTCTTCAATGGTTTCAACAACTTCGCCTAAAGAAAGGTTGTATTGATCTAGTTTTTTAGGATCTAATTCAATTTGATACTGCGTTGTGATTCCTCCAAAATTAGTTACCTCGGCAACGCCTGGTACTTGGTTGATGCGCGGAATAATAACAAAGTTTTGCAAATCAGTTAATTCACGTAAATCGTAAGTTTCGCTTTCTAATATATAGCGATAAACTTCGCCAATTGGTGAGGTTAGCGGATCTAAACCAGGAACAGCATCGTATGGTAATTCTACATCGTTTAATCGTTCCTGAATTCGGGTTCGAGCCCAATAATCATCAACGCCATCTTTAAAAACAATGGTAATGATTGAAAGTCCAAAAGTACTTTTACTACGCATAACGTGCATGCCCGGTAAACCGTTTAAAGCACGTTCTATCGGAATGGTAATTTGTTGTTCAATTTCTTCGGCAGCTAAGCCCGGAACCTGCGTAACAACTTGCGAGGTTACGTCAGCAATGTCCGGATAAGCTTCTATAGAAAGTTGTTTCCATGAATAATACCCAAATAGCGCAATTAAGGTAAAAAGCGCTACCATGAGCCAGCGTTTTGCTATTGCAAGATCTATTAATTTGTTCATGCTTGTATTTTTAAACGAAGTTTATTTGGCTTGAAGTAAATAAATTCCGCCGTCAGTAATTATTTTATCTGTAGCATTTAACCCTTCTAAAATGGCAGTTTTATTCGCATCTTCTGTAGAAAAAGTTGTTACATTTTGTTTTTTAAATTGATCGGGCCCAACTTGCACGTAAACAAATTGGCTGTCGTTTTGCTGAAAAACAGCTTTTGCAGGTACAACTAATGTTTGTTTACCGGTATCTTTAAGTTTTACGCTAACGTACATGCCTGGTTTTAGGCTGTTTTTGGTGTTGTCAACTTCAATTAAAATTTCAACGCTTCGCGTTTCTTCATTTACAACTTGCCCAATGTTTACAACTTTACCTGTAAAAGGCAGGTTAGAATAAGCTTCTGATGTAAGTTCAACTTCATCTAAATCATTTAAAATAGCCAAATCTTTTTCTTTTACCTGTGCAGCAACCCAAACTTTATTTAGTTCGGCAACGGTTACTAAAGGTTCGCTATCTTCTTTAATATATTGGCCTAAAATTAAATCGTTGCTTATTACCGTGCCAGCAATTGGTGAGGTAATAACCAAAGCTTCGCCCATTTTCATAGTTGCAGGATTTACGTTGTAAACACGTAAAGATGCCGTTGCGTTATCTACTGCCAGCTTTTTAATGCTATAATCTGTTTGTGCTTCTTCAAGTTCACGCTTTACACCAACAGCGTTATCAAATAAATCTTGTTGACGTTTTAAATTGATTTCAGCATTTTTTAGTTCTTGCACGTTGGCCAAATAATCTTGCTGTGCCGCATAATAATCAGACGATGAAAGCGAAAATATTGGTGTACCAACATTTACTTTTTGCCCAAGTTTAATGTAGGATTGTGTGATGCGCCCAGCAAATGGAGGAGCAATTTGTGCGTATTGACTCGGAATTGCTTTTACAAAACCGTTTACTACTAAATCAATATTTACAAGTTCTTCCGTGGGTGATGCAATCACCAATCTGGATTTTATGGTGGAGTTTTCTGTTAAGGTAATAATGTTGTTTTTAACGGAGTAATTTTCGGGAGCAGCGGTTTCGGGTTTATCTGCACATGCCCCTAATAAAAATAAAGTTGAAAGAAATAAAACTGATTTTAAAGCGCTTTTTGTTTTTGGCGCTACAAATCTCAAGTTTAAAATGTTTTTTACTACCATTTTACAACAATTTTGAGTTTTTATTATTTTTTGCAAAAGTACATTTAGAATTTCTTAAAAATGTGAATTAATCATTAGAATCTGATTAAAATGATAATCATACAAACGTAATTTTTAAGTAATTATTTATTACTTCTGCATTTATTTTGCTCTGCTAAGCCCAATATTAACTACAAACAACGTGTAAAATTGCGTGTGTAAAAATGGGGTTACTGTATCAACAATAAAAACCGATTTAAATTATATTTTTTAACTTATTTTAAACATTATTATGGTTGAACCATAATAATTACAGAAGTGAAGCGCTTATTGGTAGAAGATGTTTAAATTACACACATTATTAATCTTATTTTATTAAATTTGCAAAATTATTTTGAAATATAATATCATGAGCACGAAATTCACAGAATATAAAGGACTTGATTTGCCAAATGTGGCTGCTGAGGAGCTAAAATTTTGGAAAGAACAATCCATCTTTGAAAAAAGTATTACGTCAAGAGAAGGGAATAAACCTTACGTTTTCTTCGAAGGTCCGCCTTCGGCAAACGGACAACCGGGTATTCACCACGTAATGGCACGTGCTATTAAAGATATTTTTTGTCGTTACAAAACACAAAAAGGATTTCAGGTTAAACGTAAAGCAGGGTGGGATACCCACGGTTTGCCTGTTGAATTAGGTACCGAAAAAGAATTAGGCATTACAAAAGAAGATATCGGAACTAAAATTTCGATTGAAGAATATAATGAAGCATGTAAACGCACGGTGATGCGTTACACCGATTTGTGGAATGATTTAACCGAAAAAATGGGATATTGGGTAGATATGGAAAACCCATATGTTACCTACAAATCAAAATACATGGAAACGGTTTGGTGGTTACTAAAACAAATCTATGATAAAGATTTGATGTACAAAGGTTATACCATTCAGCCATATTCACCAAAGGCAGGTACAGGCTTATCTTCTCACGAAGTAAATCAGCCAGGTTCATACCGCGACGTAACCGATACAACCATTGTTGCGCAATTTAAAACCATTGCAGATTCGTTACCAGAATTTTTACAAGGTTTTGGCCCAATCGATATTTTAGCTTGGACAACTACGCCTTGGACATTACCATCTAACACAGCATTAACCGTAGGTCCAAAAATTGATTATGTTTTAGTAAAAACATTCAACCAATATACGTTTGAGCCTATTACTGTTATTTTAGGAAAAGCTTTAGTAGCAAAACAATTTGCTGGTAAGTTTTTTGCTGTTGAAGACGAAGCTGAATTAGCTAATTTCAATTCTGGCGATAAAAAAATTCCATATTTCATTGTAAAAGAATTTAAAGGAACCGATTTAGTAGGCATTCGTTACGAACAATTATTGCCTTATGTGTTACCTTTTGAAGATGCAGAAAAAGCATTTGTGGTAATTCCAGGTGATTTCGTAACTACTGAGGATGGTACCGGAATTGTACATACAGCACCAACCTTTGGTGCAGATGATGCTAAAGTAGCTAAAGATGCTGGCGTGCCTCCTATGTTAGTTTTAGACGAAAATGGTAACGCAGTACCATTAGTAGATTTACAAGGGCGATTTGTACCACAAATGGGCGAAATGGCTGGTAAATATGTTAAAAACGAATATTACAACGAAGGCGAAGCTCCAGAAAAATCGGTTGATGTAGAAATCGCAATCATGCTTAAAGAGCAAAATAAAGCTTTTAAAGTAGAAAAATACGTACACAGCTACCCACATTGTTGGAGAACAGATAAACCAATTTTATATTACCCATTAGATTCTTGGTTTATAAAAGTAACCGAAGTTAAAGATAAAATGTTCGAATTGAACAACGATATCAACTGGAAGCCAAAAGCAACCGGCGAAGGGCGTTTTGGAAATTGGGTAAAAAATGCAAACGATTGGAATTTATCTCGTTCTCGTTACTGGGGGATTCCATTACCAATTTGGAGAACCGAAGACGGAACGGAAGAAATTTTAATTGGTTCGGTAGAAGAATTAGTAAACGAAATTGCTAAAGCAAAAGCTGCAGGAATTGATAACGGAAACGTTTTTGAAGGTTTTGTTGTAGGCGACATGTCTGAAGCGAATTACGATAAAGTAGATTTACACAAAAACGTAGTAGATAAAATTACCTTAGTTTCTGCATCAGGAAAACCAATGAAGCGCGAAGCAGATTTGATTGATGTTTGGTTTGATTCGGGTGCAATGCCTTACGCACAATGGCATTATCCGTTTGAAAACAAAGAAATGATTGACAATAATGAAGCTTTTCCAGCTGATTTTATTGCTGAAGGCGTTGACCAAACACGCGGTTGGTTTTATACCTTACATGCAATCGGAACTTTAGTTTTTGGTACAAATGCATACAAAAACGTAGTTTCTAACGGATTGGTTTTAGATAAAAACGGACAAAAAATGTCTAAACGTTTAGGTAATGCTGTAGATCCGTTTACAACATTAGCCGAGCACGGACCAGATGCAACCCGTTGGTACATGATTTCTAACGCGAATCCGTGGGATAACTTAAAGTTTGATTTAGAAGGAATTACCGAAGTTCGCAGAAAATTCTTTGGTACGATATATAATACCTATTCGTTCTTTTCGTTATATGCAAACATTGATGGGTTTACGTACAGCGAAGCTGAAGTTCCGTTAGAACAACGCCCAGAAATTGACCGTTGGATTTTATCTGAATTAAATACGTTAATTAAAAACGTTGACGAATTTTATGCAGATTACGAACCAACACGAGCTGCACGTGCTATTTCAGATTTTGTACAAGAAAACTTGTCAAACTGGTATGTACGTTTATGTCGCCGCCGTTTCTGGAAAGGGGATTACGGACAAGATAAAATAGCTGCTTACCAAACGTTATATACCTGTTTAGAAACTGTTGCAAAGCTTTCGGCACCAATTGCACCTTTCTTTATGGATCGTCTTTACAAAGATTTAACGCAAGCAACAAATAAAGAAACATTCGAATCGGTACATTTAGCAACGTTCCCGGTTTCTAATCCAGCTTTAATTGATAAAGCATTAGAAAGCCGTATGGAAAAAGCCCAAACCGTTTCGTCATTAGTACTTTCTTTACGTAAAAAAGAAATGATAAAAGTACGTCAGCCATTGCAAAAAGTAATGATTCCGGTTTTAGATGCTGTACAAAAAGCAGAAATAGAAGCAGTTTCAGACTTAATTAAAGCTGAGGTAAACGTTAAGGAAGTTGAATTGTTAGATGACGCTTCTGGAGTTTTAGTTAAACAAATAAAACCAAATTTTAAAGCTTTAGGTCCACGTTTCGGAAAAGATATGGGCGCTATTGCAAAAGAGATCCAAAACTTTTCTCAAGAACAGATTGTTTATCTCGAAAAAAATGGTAATATTGACTTAAATATCTCAGAAAAAACTGTTAATTTAACAATTGATGATGTAGAAATTACATCACAAGATATTCCAGGCTGGTTGGTAGCAAATGCAAACGGAATTACTGTTGCTTTAGATATTACAATTTCTGAAGAATTAAAGCAAGAAGGTATTGCTCGCGAAATTGTTAACAGAATTCAGAACATTCGTAAAGATTCAGGATTTGAAGTAACCGATAAAATTCACGTTCAAATTCAAAAACAAACCGAATTAGAAACGGCGATTGCAAACAACGAAGCTTATATTAAATCTGAAACATTAACCGAATCCATAACATTTGTAGATCAATTACAAAACGGAGTTGAGGTTGAGTTTGATGATATAGTTAGTAAAATATTAATTTCAAAATAAAAACGAGATTATGGTAGAAGAAAGAACACGTTATTCAGACGCAGAACTTGCGGAGTTTAAAGATTTAATTTTACAAAAATTAGATAAAGCTCAAGCAGATTTAGAGCTGATTAAAAGTGCTTATATGAACGATTTAAATAACGGTACTGACGATACTTCTCCTACATTCAAAGCTTTTGAGGAAGGAAGTGAAACGTTGTCGAAAGAAGCAAACTCAACATTAGCTATCCGACAAGAAAAATTTATTCGTGATTTAAAAAATGCGTTGATTCGAATTCAAAACAAAACCTACGGAATTTGTAAGGTAACAGGCAAGTTAATTAACAAAGAACGTTTAAAATTGGTTCCTCACGCAACAATGAGCATCGAAGCTAAAAATCAGCAACAAAAATAATTTTTATAAAACGCCCCTTAAGCACTAAGGGGCGTTTTTATTTAGCATCTATTTCCTTACATTTGTAAGGTAAATTAAAAAAGATGTCATTAAAAAAAGCCTATATATTAGTTTTTATTATTATTATAATAGATCAGGTTTCTAAATTTTACATTAAAACCCATTTTAAATTGGGCGAATTTGTAGAAGTTTTTCCTTGGTTTCAAATTTACTTTATAGAAAACGAAGGCATGGCCTGGGGCATGAAGCTGCCTGGTAATTATGGTAAAATAGCTTTAACCAGTTTTCGTATTTTAGCCATTTTCGGAATCATGTATTGGTTATGGGATTCGGTTAAAAACAAAGCAAATACCATTTTAATTGTTGCTGTTTCTTTAATTTTAGCTGGTGCTGCAGGTAATATTATAGATTGCGTTTTTTACGGTCGAATTTTTGATACCAGCGCATATGGCACCGTAGCTCAAGCTTTTACAGGGCAAGGTTACGGACCATGGTTAGAAGGCAAGGTTGTAGATATGTTTTACTTTCCGATACTAAAGAATAGCGCAGGCGAAACCATTTTCTTTAACGCCATTTTTAACGTGGCCGATGCAGCCATTTCTGTTGGTGTAATTCTGTTAATTATTTTCAATAAAAAAATATTTAAATCATAAAAAAGGCGTTTAATATTAAACGTCTTTTTTTAATCCCCAATCTTATGAAAGCATTAATTTTAGTTGACATTCAAAATGATTTTTTAGCTAACGGAGCTTTAGCAGTACCTAATGGTAATGAAATTATTCCGGTAGTAAACCAATTACTGCCTCAGTATGATTTAATTGTTGCTACGCAAGATTGGCACCCAGCCAATCACAAATCGTTTGCATCACAACATCCCGGACATAAAGTTTATGATCAGATTCAATTAAATGGATTGCCGCAAACCTTATGGCCAGATCATTGTATTCAAGGCAGTTTTGGGTCGCAGTTTAGTGGCTATTTACACACCAATCCAATTGCAGCTATTTTTAGAAAAGGAATGAATCCGGATGTAGATAGCTATTCTGGTTTTTACGATAACGGCCATTTACACAATACCGGTTTAAAAGGTTTTTTACAAGATAAACGGGTAACCGAAGTTTATGTTTGTGGTTTAGCGGGAGATTTTTGCGTGCAATACACAGCAAATGATGCGTTACAAGCAGGATTTAAAACCTTTATCATTGATGCAGCCACTCGACCTATTAATCCTGAAAATTTCGAAAAAATTAAACAAGAATTTGTAGCCAAAGGCGGTCAAATTATTTAATAAAGAAAAAACCGACGTAATTGCGTCGGTTTTTTTATTAATATGCTCCAATTAATGTCATCCAAGATGTACCTAATATTAAATATATACCGAGTAAAATAACTCCAATAATTAAACCGTAAATCCACCACGTTTTTAATTCTACAAATCCGCTTCCATAAAAAACAGGAGCAGGACCGTGGCCGTAATGCGTTAACGTTCCGTATAAAGATCCGGTAAAACCTAACATTAAACCTAATAATAAGGCAGGTACGCCTAACGAAATACCAACAGCTAATAAAGCAGCGTACATAGCAGCTACGTGCGCAGTTGCACTGGCAAATAAGTAGTGGCTAAAAAAGTAAACTGCAACAATTAACGGAAAGGCGTAATGCCAGTGAATACCGCCCATTTGATTACGAACCAATTCACTAAACCAGCTAATAAATCCAAGTTCGTTTAATGAACTTGCCATCATAACTAAAACAGCAAACCAAACAATGGTATCCCAAGCGCCTTTCTCTGATTTAATATCTTCCCAAGTTAGAACAGAAGTTAATAACAAGATAGCCAATCCAATAAATGCGGTGGTTGTTGCATCCATGCTAAATAAATCGCCAGTAATCCATAAGGTTAATAAAATTACGAAGGTAATAAGCATTAAGATTTCTGAAACCTTAAGTTTGCCCATTTCTTTTAACTTTTCTACGGCTATTTTAGGTGCATCAGCTGTTTTTTTAAGTTCTGGTGGATATATTTTATATAAAACCAACGGTACCAATAAAAAGGCAGCTAAGCCCGGAATAATTGCAGCTTCTGCCCAAGACATCCAAGTTATGCTATAACCCATATCGGCTACAAATTTTTGACACATGGGGTTACTTGCCGTTCCGGTTAAAAACATGGATGAAGCAATTAGGTTTACATAATAACAATTTAATGTTAAAAACGAGCCCAATTTTCGGTGTGTTTCTGGCTTTTGTGGGTCTGAACCAAAGTTTAATGCCATTGATTTCATAATGGGATAGATGATTCCACCACCACGTGCTGTATTACTCGGAATTGCCGGTGCTAAAACCAAATCGGCTAAACCAATGCCATAAGCCAATCCTAAGGTACTTTTTCCGAATAAACGAATAAATATATAGGCAATTCGGTTTCCTAATCCTGTTTTTATAAAACCACGTGCAATAAAGAATGAAATACCAATTAACCAAATTACTTTATCACCAAATCCGCGTAAGCTTAAGGTAATTGACTTACCTGGTTCGCCTGGAGCTAGTAACTGAAAACTTGCAGTTAAACCAACTGCAACCATACACATGGTGCCCATTGGTGCTGCTTTTAAAATAATACCTAAAATGGTACTAACAAAAATGGCAAATAAATGCCATGCTTCTGGAATTACACCTTCTGGAATGGGGCAGAACCATATAATAACTCCAACTAATAAAGTTATTCCTAAGTTTTTAATGCTAACTTCTTTCATGTTTTTGATTTATTGTAATCGACATTGGAATTGTACAAAAGCTAGGTTTGCATTGTACGTTTTGGTGTTGGCAATATTTTTTCTGTAATTATCAATCTGCGCCCCAATTTGTATGCGAGCACCGTAATTTTTTAAAAATTCTAAACTTAGCATAGGTACGTAAGTTTGCCTTGGGTTTGAATTTAGCTTAGAATTGGCCTCCAAATATTCGTATCTAAAAGAAAATTCTAGTGCCTGAAAATGTTTTTTACCAACATAATACCTAAAACTTGGTAGCGCATAAATGCCTTTTAAAACGTAGTTGTTTATGTTATCTAAGCGGTCGGCTTCTGGTAAACTAAAATACAGGCTTTGATTAATGGCCTGAATAGCTTCTGTTTGAATATCAAAGCTCCAACGTTCTGTTAATTTCATTTGATACGTACCCTCTAATCCTAAGGCATAAATATCTTTACCAAATTCATTTCCTGCACCAGCACTAAAACCTAATCTAAAATTGTTTTTTTTATTTAAATCGAATACAAAACGCCCAGAGTAATGTTTCCCGTTGTTGTTATCTACGGTGTTTTTACCGTTTCCGTTGGTCATAGAAACAGAATACGTTAACGGTACTTTTCCTAAATCTACCGAACCGCCTACTGCAGCACCAATCTGGAAACTTTGCCAGCCGTTGCTACCCATTAAATAATAAGCATTAGAATAGTCAATCGATTTTACAATATCTACCGGATATGAATCTTCCATACCAAACGAAGGCCTAAATTGTCCGATTTGTAATTGCACATAGCGGCTTACCGCATAACGTGCATATGCATTTTCTAAAACACGCGTTCTGGGATCGGATTTAAAATCGGCGAAATTGGCTAAAGCAACAACAGATAAGTTTTGTGTTAAATTGGCATTCATAGACACGCGCATGCGTTTCACATCGTAAGTACTTTTTAAATATTTCCCTTCGGTATGATTTAGTCCGTCTACATCAACATCTCTTTTCACACTTTCTAAATAACGTGCCTGAAAAACGCCACCTATTTTAAATTTTGGATATTCGCTTTTAGTAGTTTCGGTTTTTGTGTTAACAATTTGTTGCACCACATAAATGGTATCTTGCGCCTGCAAACTACTTGCTGCAAAAAATAACACTGCAGCGCTACAAAGTTTTTTCCAATTTGTAAAAACCTGCATAATTACCTTTTTTTAGATTTAAAAAAGTTGGCACGATTGTATTCAAAATTCATACGTGCAATGTTTAATACAGAAATGCCTTGCGGACATTCAACTTCGCAAGCTTCGGTGTTAGAACAATGCCCAAAATCTTCTAAATCCATTTGATGCACCATGTTTATTACACGCTCGCTACGTTCTTCTTTACCTTGTGGTAAAGTTGCCATTTGTGTTATTTTAGCCGAAGTAAATAAGGCTGCACTACCATTTTTACATGTTGCAACACAAGCGCCACAACCAATACAAGCAGCCGAATCAAAAGCAGATTCTGCCGTTTCATGCGAAATGGGAATGGTATTCGCTTCAGGAGCTTGCCCTGTATTTACAGAAACATAACCACCAGCCGAAATAATTCGGTCAAACGCCGTTCTGTCAACTTTTAAATCTTTTTTTACCGGAAAACCTGCTGCTCTAAACGGTTCTATTAAAATGGTTTCGTTGTCTTTAAATTCACGCATATGCAATTGGCACGTTGTCGTATTTTTTAACGGTCCGTGTGCATTGCCATTTATCATTACACCACATTGCCCACAAATTCCTTCACGGCAATCGTGATCAAATTCAATAGGTTCTTCATTTTTTTGAATGAGCTGATTGTTTAACGTATCTAACATTTCTAAAAAAGACATGTGCGTGTTTACGTTATCTAAGGCGTATTCAACCAATTTTCCGTTAGAATTTCGGTCTTTTTGTCTCCAAATTTTTAAATTTAGTTTCATGAATGTTATTATTTGTAACTACGGATAGTTGGTTGAACAAATTCGAAAGTTAGATTTTCTTTATGTAAAACAGGTTCGCTTGAAGCTGAATCTGGCCATTGCCACGCCGAAATGAATTGGAATTCGGCATCGTTACGAGCTGCTTCTCCATCTTCGGTTTGATATTCTTCTCTAAAATGTGCCCCGCACGATTCGTTTCGGGTTAAGGCATCGTAGCACATTAAAATTCCGATTTCAAAATAATCGGCTACACGCCCTGCTTTTTCTAATTCCGAATTCATGGTTGCTACATTTCCGGTAACGTTTACGTTTTTATAAAACTCTGCCTGAAGTTTTTTAATTTCTTCAATTGCAAATTCTAAACCTTCTTTGTTACGTGCTAAACCACAATAATCATATAAAAGTTTACCTAGTTTTTTATGAAAATAATCAACCGTTTGGTTGCCTTTTATTTGTAATAATTGCTCCAACTTATCTTTGGTTTCTTTTTCTGCTTTTGCAAATTCCGGATGATCGGTTGTAATTTTGCCTACTTTAATTTGATCGGCTAAATAATTAGCAAGCGTGTAAGGTGCTATAAAATAGCCATCTACAGAAGCTTGTAACAATGAATTTGCTCCTAAACGATTGGCACCATGGTCGGCAAAATTAGCTTCGCCTAAAGCAAATAAACCGGGAATGGTTGTCATCAATTCATAATCAACCCATAAACCGCCCATAGAAAAGTGCGCCGCTGGTGAAATCATCATCGGTTCTTTGTAGGCATTTATTCCCGTAATTTTTTCGTACATGGTAAATAAATTCCCGTATTTTTCAGCAATTTTTGGTTGCCCTTGTTCTTTAATTGCTTTAGAAAAATCTAAGTAAACGGCATTTTTTAAAGCTCCAACCCCGTAACCAGCATCAATTCTTTCTTTCGCTGCGCGCGATGAAATATCACGAGGAGCCAAATTTCCGAATGCTGGATAACGACGTTCTAAATAATAATCGCGCTCTTCTTCCGGAATGGCATTTGCTTCTCTTTTTTCGTCTAAATTTTTAGGTACCCAGATGCGTCCGTCATTTCGTAACGATTCTGACATTAAAGTTAATTTAGATTGATAATCACCGGATTGAGGTAATGAAGTTGGGTGAATTTGTGTCCAACTTGGCGATGCAAAATAAGCGCCTTTTTTGTGTGCACGCCATATTGCCGATCCGTTGCAACCCATTGCTAAGGTTGATAAATAATAAATTTTACCAAATCCGCCTGTTGCTAAAACTACGGTATGTGCTGCATGACGTTCTATTTCACCCGTTTCTAAGTTTCGAGCAATTATGCCACGCGCTTTTCCATCTATCACAACTAAATCTAACATTTCGTGTGATGAAAATAGTTGTACCGTTTTTTTATGTACTTGGCGCATTAACGCTTGGTAAGTGCCTAAAAGTAATTGTTGCCCCGTTTGACCACGTGCATAAAAGGTTCTACTAACCTGAACCCCACCAAACGATCGGTTGTTTAAATATCCGCCATATTCGCGACCAAAAGGAACGCCTTGCGCTACTGCCTGATCAATTAAGTTTACAGAGCATTCTGCTAAACGATAAACGTTTGCTTCGCGCGCTCTAAAATCGCCTCCTTTTAGCGTGTCAACAAACATTCTGTAAACGCTATCTCCATCATTTTTATAATTTTTGGCAGCGTTTACACCGCCTTGCGCAGCAACCGAATGGGCACGACGTGGCGTATCTTGAAAACAAAAAGATTTTACATTGTAACCCATTTCGCCCATTGAAGCGGCAACAGAAGCACCAGCTAAACCTGTACCTACAACAATGATATCTAATTTTTTACGATTGGCTGGGTTAACCAAACGTGCAGTTTTTTTATAATTTGACCATTTTTCTTCTAAAGGTCCTTGTGGAATTTTTGCATCTAATTTCATGTTGGCAATTATTTATGGATGAAGAAAATATAAATTGGCATTAAGGCAAATCCGAAACATATTGCAATCGAATATACCGTTGCAAAAGCACTTACCCAACGTACAAACTTTGGATTAAATAAACCTAAGGTTCTAACCCCGCTTACAATACCGTGAACTAAGTGAAAAGCTAAAGCAATCATGGCTAAAACATAAATAACAACCAGCCAACCTTGCTGAAATGCGGTGGTAACCACGGTGTATAAATCTTTATGTCCCCAAGGATCTAATCCAACAGCACCAAACTTATACACGTACCAAAAGTTTTGAAAATGTAAAATCAAGAAAATTAAAATTAAGGTACCTAAAATACCCATATTTCTGCTAAACCATTTGCTAGATCGACCTCTGGTATCTTTAGCGTAATTTCCTCCAGTTTTTTTGTTTTTAATTGAGATGATTAATGCGTACAAGGCATGTAATAGTATAGATAAGTATAAAACGTACGAAACTATTTTAATTAACATATTACCTGTTAAAAAGCTTGAGTACGCATTGAAACTTTGTTGTGCTTTTTCTGGGGCTAGGAAAAGTTGTGTGTTCCCTAAAAAGTGAATCAGTAAAAAAAAGCATAAAAACAGACCGGTAGCGGCCATGATGATTTTTCGGACTAGTGTTGTGTTCATTAATCAGTTTATTAAGTTGGTTTTAGTAATTGATAAAAACATTTCTAAATAAAATGTTAACGAAAATGTTATTAGAACTATTGTTCTAATAATTTAAAAGTAAGGCAATAATTATATTTTTTCATACTATTTGTATTATAAAATACGTTAGTTTAAAAAAATGGTTTAGTTTATTATGAAAAAACACTTAATTTTATTACTAACGTTAACTTTTATTAACGTTAGTAACGCTCAGGTCGGCATTGGCACCATGACGCCAAGGGGAGCGTTAGATATCAATAATCCAACAACAAACATTCATGGATTAGTTTTGCCAACCAATGAAAGTATTAATAATATCGTTAATCCACAAACCGGAGAAGAACGCGGAAGGCACAGTTATTTATGATAGCACCGAAAAGTGTATCCGTTTTTATAACGGAACAGAATGGTCTAGCTGCATTCCTGCAAAAGAAAACCCAATTGATAATAATATTATTATCAGCTGTAATGAAACTGAATTTACGGGAGAATATATTCGTAATGTTGCTTTAGTTACCACCGGTACAAGTAGAGCAACATTTAAAGTACATATTACCAATAGAAATAAGTTTACGCCAATCACTATTGTAGCAAATGCAAACGATTTAAAGTTGGATAACGGAGTTACTGTAACAGGAGTTTTAGCCTCAACAATTGTTATAAACCCGTTACAATCTGCAAGTATAACTTATTATTTAAGTGGAACACCTGCTTCTGATGAGATTAATTATCAATGGAATTTAATTGATTTTGCATGTGCTGGTAAATTTGAGCTTACTAAACGTGTAATTAGAATTGGATATTCTGGAGATTATTCTGTTGGTGGAACGCAAGGGACAAATTTTAGAAGCCAATTAAATAATAAAAGTTATTACGGTCCAGAAGGAATTTATTCAGAAAAAAATATATCTTCTTTCTCTATTATAAGCGCTATTACAGATATAAATAATTTAACGGCTGCTCAGCTTTTAGAAAAATATGATATGATAAATGTTTCAGCCACTACTTATTCAGAGGCTATTATGACTAAACTGATAGAATATGCAGATTTAGGAGGTGTTTTATGGGCTTCAACTCAAACTGGAGCTACTACAACAGGCGGAAACCATACTAACTCAATTAATATTCATAAAGCCTTTGGCGGAACCGGAACAATTTCAAATAAATGGGATTCAGCTCCAATTCTATCAAACTCTGATTCTATTAATAATGGTGTTTTTGGTGATGCAAGAAATATTACTTTTAAAGGTTTCAATGCAACAACGGTTGTAACAGATACTCAGATTCCATTAGGAGCACGGGTTATAGGTAATGTAAGTACAGATCCAAATCGAGTTGCTGTTTATATTTTACGCGATAGAATAGTTTGGTACTATGAATCGGATATGTTCTCTAATTTAATATCTCTTTCTGGGGCTATTGATAATGATCAAGAAAGATTTGTTCACAACCTGTTTGCCTATATGTTAGATCAAATTCAAGACTAAATTAACCATAAAAAAGAACGCTTACTAAGCGTGCTTTTTTTATTCTGTAAATAAAGCTTTAAGTTCAGTAGCATCATGTGGTTTCATGCGGCCAGCTAAAATAAGGCTTAATTGTTTTCTGCGTAAGGCAGCTGCAAATCGTTGTCTTTCATCTTCGGTTTCAGGAACAACTTCAGGAATTTGAACCGGAGTTCCCATATCGTTTACTGCAACAAAAGTATAAATAGCAGAACCTGCATTCATAATTTCACCCGTTTCACGATCTTCAACCGTAATGTCAGCAATAACTTCTAAAGAAGTATTAAATGCTCTAGAAACTTTAGCAACAACCGTTACTACAGCGCCCGAAGGAATAGGTTTACTAAACGCAACGTGATTTACCGAAGCAGTTACACAAACACGACGCGTATGACGGCGTGCTGTAATACCACAACATTTATCAATGCGTGCTAAAAGTTCACCACCAAATAAATTGTTTAACGGATTGGTTTCGCCCGGCAAAACAAAATCGGTATGTGTGGTTATAGAATCTTTTGGATATTTTGGAGTTAAATACATGCTTTTTTAATTTTTGCAAATATATAAATATATTCATAAAAGTTAAATCCCCGAATTATCAGGGATTTAAATTAAAGCTTTGTATAAACCCAAGCTTCCTTATTGTTATTTTTCTGAATGGTATTAAGCGCATTAATTGCTCCAGAATAATCAGCAAAACTTTTGTAAGCAACCATATATAAGTTATGTGGATTTTTACCAATAATACTTGCTCCAGTAAAACCAAGTTCTTGTAACTCTTGTGTTTTTTTCAAAGCATTTTCTTCACTTTTAAAAGAACCTGCAATTACATGATAAAGCAAATGGCTGTAATCGGTAGCATTGCCTTTTATACTATTATCAACTTTAACTAAAAGCGTTTCTGTTGGATTAGCCATGATAAAGGTAGCTTCCTGAATGGTTTTTTCAACCTTATCTTGTACATCTTTCTGAACCGCTAAAGAAACCTTTTCTTCTAACGAATCATTATAAATTTTGTAACCCCAACCACAACCAATAAGCACCGCTAAAACAGCAGCGATTGAGCCGTAATTTGAAGCAGATTTTTTTGTTTTTAAAGATTGATGCGTTTTAGGCGTTTCAACTTCAGCCAAAATTGGTTCAGCTAATGGTAATATTTTAGTTTCAGAAACTGTAATTTTAGGAGTTGATGCAACAACAGGAGCCAAATTCAGGCTTTCACTTTCTTCGCGTGCAACATCTGGCGTTACAATATTGGTTAATCCAAACGAATCGGTATTGTAATTCACCGTATTAAAGGCAACAAATTCTAAATTTCCTTCTTTGTTTTTAGATAATTCACCAACCAAATCAAGCGTTAAAGTTTCGTCTAAATCTAAAATATGATGCCAAGTAGCAACCGTTTGTTTTATGTTAGCTACCGCATCAGCGTACGAAACATTCTCTTCAATCGCAACATGATTTGCCAATAAACCATCGTTATTTTGTAAATGACGATTAAAGCTTACCGTTTTTTTAGGCGGCAACATTATGTTTTTAACAGCATCTATTTCTGCCGATTTGTATTCGGTTAAAAAAGCACCAAATCCAGGAATTGTTACGCATTGGTAACGATATAATAGGTCTGAAATGTATTTATCTAAGCTCATTTCACAAAAATAGTTAATAGGTTCACTTTCGCAAAGTTAATTGTTAATTATTTACAAAATCAAAAAGCAGGTTATAATTATTTGTGCTTAAAGTAGTTTATACTAAAAGTAAGTTTTTTTTAAATGAATCAGGCAGAACTTTACCATTTACTTCGTTTAAATATAACGCCTAATATCGGATATATTATTGGGCGTCGGTTAATTTTTGCCTTTGGTTCTGCAACCGCGGTTTTTAATGCAAGCAAAGCAGATGTTTTAGCGATTGATAAGGTTGGCCCGCAGGTTTATCAGGTCTTGCATAAAAATTTAGATGCTGAAACGCATAAAAAGATTGAATCCGAAATGGCTTATATTGCCGCCAACAACATTCAGGTTCTGCCCGTTACGCATCCCAATTATCCCGAACATTTAAAACATTGTTACGATGCGCCATTTTTACTTTTTTGTAAAGGAAAAATTGATTTAAACGCAAAGCGAATTATTAGTATTATAGGAACCCGAAGTTTAACCAAATACGGAGCTGTTTTTTGCGAATCGTTGGTAGAAGCAATTGCGCCTTATGATCCGGTTATTGTTAGCGGATTAGCTTACGGAACCGATGCTTGGGTGCATCAATTGGCGTTAAAATATAAACTGCAAACCATAGCTGTTTTACCCAGTGGTTTCGCAAATATATATCCCAAAGAGCATAAAAC
This sequence comes from Flavobacterium agricola, assembly GCF_025919725.1. Taxonomy (NCBI): domain Bacteria; kingdom Pseudomonadati; phylum Bacteroidota; class Flavobacteriia; order Flavobacteriales; family Flavobacteriaceae; genus Flavobacterium; species Flavobacterium agricola. The sequence goes on from NZ_CP081495.1 coordinate 2,330,858, forward strand.
ATTAAGTAATCAAATTTGTGAAAACGGCGGATTAATTTCGGAGTTTTGGCACCAGCGTTATCCAGAAAAAGAAAATTTTGTAAAACGTAACCGAATTGTTGCAGGAATAAGCGTTGCCACCGTATTAATAGAAAGTGCTTTAAAGGGCGGTTCGTTGCTTACCACCGGTTTTGCTAATGATTACGATCGGGAAGTTTATGCACTGCCAGGTAAAGTAACCGATGCGTTTAGCCAAGGTTGTAATGCGCTAATTAAAAAACATTTGGCAACTATTTTAACTTCACCATCCGATTTAATTTCTGGCTTAAGTTGGGATGTAACGCATAAGCCCAAAGCAACCGTACAAACTCAACTTTTTTTAGAATTGGAACCCAACGAACAGCTGATTTATGATTTTTTAGTCAAAAACGGCAAATCTTTTTTTGATGTTATTCAGGTTGGTTGTGGTTTACCAAGCGCAACAATAAGTGCTTTGCTTTTGCAAATGGAATTAAACGGAATCATTAAAAACCTACCGGGTAAGTTTTTCGATATCAAATAAAAAAACCTTAAACAATCGTTTAAGGTTTTGTATTTTAATAGCCCAATTTTTGACGAACGCGTTGTAAAACGCCATTTGCAACTGTTGCAGCTTTTTGAGCTCCAATTTTTAGCAATTGGTCAACTTCGTCTAAATTATTTATGTAATAATTGTATTTTTCACGTTCTACTTTAAATGTGTCAACTAACAATTCAAAAAATTCTTGTTTGGCGTGACCATAACCGTAATTTCCTGCTAAATATTTAGCACGTAAACTTTCTATTTGTTCTGGTGTTGCTAGTAACGAATAAAGTTTAAAAACATTACATGTATCTGGGTTTTTAGGTTCTTCAAGCGGAGTAGCATCGGTAACAATGCTCATAACTTGTTTACGTAGCGCTTTATCATCTAAAAAAATATTAATAAAGTTGTTACGAGATTTACTCATTTTTTCGCCGTCAGTACCCGGAATGGTCATTACATTTTCCTCAATTTTTGCTTGAGGTAAAACAAATGTTTCGCCCATTTGGTGGTTAAAACGCGAAGCAACATCGCGCGTAATTTCTATATGTTGCAATTGGTCTTTACCAACCGGAACAATTTCTGCATCATATAATAAAATATCAGCAGCCATTAACATCGGATATGTAAATAGTCCAGCATTAACATCGGCCAAATAATCTTGTTTATCTTTAAAAGAATGAGCAAGCGTTAACCGTTGAAACGGAAAAAAACAGCTTAAATACCAACTTAGCTCACAAGTTTGAGGAACGTCCGATTGGCGGTAAAAAACTACTTTGTTAATATCTAAACCACAAGCAAGCCAAGTTGCTGCTGCACTATAAGTATTGTTGCGTAATAAATCTCCGTCTTTTATTTGTGTTGTAGAATGTAAATCTGCAATAAATAAAAAGGATTCGTTTTCCGGATTATTTGCCATATTTATGGCAGGGATAATTGCTCCCAAAAGATTACCTAAGTGAGGAGTACCTGTACTTTGAACTCCGGTTAAGATTTTTGCCATGTATAAAAAGTTTTACACAAAGGTACAGCTTTTAGATTTTGTATAAAATGAATTGTTACATTTGATTATTAATAATATTTTTTCATGCTTCGAATAGGTCTTGTTTATTTATGGCGCTTATGGTTTTACCTTTTGGCTATTTGCATAACCTTAGTTTTGCTGCCTTTTATTTTAGTAAGCGTTATTTCAAAAAAAACATATTCACTTTTTTTTCTTTTTTGCTAGAATTTGGAGTGCTGTAATTTTTTATGGCATCGGAATGCGATTTTCTTTAATTGATAGTTGTAAACCGCAAAAAAATAAAAGCTATATTATTATCGCCAACCATACATCTATGCTCGATATTATGTTAATGGTTTTAGTAGCTAAAAATAATCCGTTTGTATTTGTAGGTAAAGCCGAATTGGCTAAAATTCCTGTTTTTGGGTTTGTTTACAAACGTACTTGTATTTTGGTAGATCGTAAGGATTTAAAAAGTAAAAAGAATGTTTATAGTGAAGCTCACGAAAAAATAACAAGTGAATTAAGCGTTTGTATTTTTCCTGAAGGTGGAGTAAACGATGATGAATCTGCTGTTTTAGATCCGTTTAAAGATGGTGCTTTTAGGTTGGCAATAGAGCATAAGTTGCCCATTTTACCCATTACCTTTTATGGCTTAAAAGATTTTTTCCCGTTTGTATTAAAAAAAGGAAAACCAGGCAATGTGCTGGTTAAAATTCATGAACCTATTGCAACAGAATCTTTATCTATTGAAGATAAAAAAGATTTAAACGCAGCTTGTCATGATTTAATTTTGAGGCAATTAACAACCTTTAGAGCCGAACAAATTAAAGAACAATAAGGCTGTCTTGTTTTTCAACATTGGTTGATATTAAACTACTTGAATCAGAAACGCTATTGATATATTTTTCAATTTGTTCTGAGGTTAAAGTAGTTGTAGTAACTTTTTTAGCTGTGTTGTTTTTGTCTGCTCTAAAAACGTTGGCTTTTGTTGGCAGTGCTTTTTCAACTTTTGTTTCTGCATTCACTAAAGTTGTGTTTTGTAACAGGGTAACTTTTTTGTTTGTTTTTGCAGTACGAATTGTTTTTTCTTCTTTATCAAAAACACCAGCCGGAGCTTCTGGTTTTATATCTAAACTTTTACCTAAATAATCTGGCAAAGTAGCTTCTATGGCTTGTTCCATAACAATAGGAGCAGGGGCAATAAAATCCCGTTTTTGTTCTGCTAAATTGTTTACAAACAAATATCCAACTACCATTGTAACCGTTACAACAGCAGCAATTTGGTACTTATAAGTTTGTAAGTACGAGGTTATAGAAAAAGCGGCTTTTGGTGCCATAGCATTCGAAATATTTGACCAAGAATTCTGTGGTGCGTTTACTTCAAAATCTTTAAATTTTTCTTTAAAAAGGCGGTCTAAATTTTTTAAATTACTCATTTACGGTTAGCAATAAATTATTGTTTTGGTAAGATTCTACTTTTTCTTTTAAGATTAAGCGGGCTCTTGCCAAATTAGATTTTGAGGTTCCTGTTGATATGTTTAATAATTCTGCAATTTCCTTATGCGAATAATCTTCAAAAACATACAAGTTGAACACCAAACGATATTGATTGGGTAAATCTTGTACAATTTTCAATAAATAGTCCAACGGTATGTTTTCTTGGTCTAAAACCTCTACTTCAACCATTTCTGGAAGTTCGTCACTCACAATTTCTAGAACACCGGGCGATCGGTAGGTTTGTAAAATATTATTTATAAATAAGCGTTTTGCCCAACCTTCGAACGAACCTTTAAACGCAAAAGTATTTAATTTAGTAAACAATAAAATAAACCCATCTTGTAGGTTATCTTGTGCTTCGGTGTAATTTCTAGAGTATTTTAAACAAATGCTAAACATTTTGGGCGCAAGCATTTTATACAATTGCTCCTGAGCAATTACATCGTTTTTTAAACATTTGTATATGATGTCTTTGTATACCAAATTTGTTTTAATAAATAATATAATAATTAATTTTAGGCCATATAAAGGTGCGAAAAAAAAATGAAAATAAAAAAGCTCAGTTGTTAAACTGAGCTTTTTTAACGATTATTGGTTTTCTTTTTCTTTAAGATATTCTTTAATTTTAGTTTCAAGTTCGTCCATTAATTCAGGATTGTCTTTAATTAAAAGCTTAACTGCATCACGTCCTTGGCCTAATTTTGTTTCGCCATAGCTAAACCATGATCCTGCTTTTTTAACAATTTCAAACTCAACTGCTAAGTCTAAAACTTCACCAACTTTAGAAATTCCTTCGCCATACATCACATCAAATTCTGCGGTACGGAAAGGTGGTGCAACTTTATTTTTTACAATTTTAACCTTAGTGCGGTTACCAATTACATTTTCGCCATCTTTAATTTGTGTTGATTTTCTGATATCAATACGAACAGAAGCGTAAAACTTTAAGGCATTACCACCCGTTGTAGTTTCTGGGTTTCCGAACATAACCCCAATTTTTTCACGCAATTGGTTAATAAAGAAAACTGTACAATTGGTTTTATTAATGGTCCCGGTTAATTTACGTAAAGCTTGTGACATTAAACGCGCATGTAATCCCATTTTAGAATCACCCATGTCGCCTTCAATTTCAGATTTTGGTGTTAAAGCGGCAACTGAGTCAATTACTACTAAATCAACTGCTCCAGAACGAATTAAACTTTCAGCAATTTCTAAAGCTTGCTCCCCATTATCTGGTTGAGATATAATTAAGTTGTCAATATCAACGCCTAATTTTTCAGCATAAAAACGGTCAAAAGCATGTTCAGCATCAATAAAAGCAGCAATTCCACCTTGTTTTTGTGCTTCTGCAATAGCGTGTAACGTTAAAGTTGTTTTACCTGAAGATTCTGGTCCGTAAATTTCTATTATACGTCCACGGGTAACCATTAACGCCTAAAGCTAAATCAATACCTAATGATCCAGACGGAATAGCTTCAACTTCTTCAACCGCGCTATCGCCTAATTTCATTACCGTTCCTTTTCCAAAAGCTTTATCAAGCTTATCTAAAGTAAGTTGCAATGCTTTTAATTTTGCTTCTTTATCTGTGCTCATGTGTTTCTTTTTTTAGTAAAAATACTCTTTTTTTTGAATTGAATCGATATAACTTTTCTCGAATTATTTCTTATGATTGATTTTCAGTTACAAAGTAATGCTTTTGTAAAGACAAAATACGGCTTTGTTTTTTTGGAGTTTTGAAAATTTTTATTCACCATCTAAATTATTTATCTAGTTAAAAATAGTAATGCTTCTTTTTAAGAATTTTAACAACTTTTATTTTGTTTTTTTGTTGTGTTTGTTTGCTAAAAAGTTTTATTTAATTGTTTTGTTTAACAATTTGCTATTCAGGCAAATAAATTTGGTAAAAACGCTTTTTTATGTTGGTGTTGTATATACATTTGCACTCGATTTTTAACTCGATTATAAAAATTTTTAATACAAAATTTTACCATGTCACAAGCAAGTAATCATCTTAGCAAAGTTAGTTTAGGTACTTTATTGGTAACCTTAGGAATTATTTATGGTGATATTGGTACTTCGCCTTTGTATGTAATGAAGGCCATTATGGGGCGAAATGCTATTGATGAAGCTGTTGTTTTAGGAGCCATTTCTTGCGTGTTTTGGACCTTAACTTTACAAACTACAGTGAAATATGTTTTTTTAACTTTAAAAGCTGATAATAACGGAGAAGGTGGTATTTTTTCGTTATTCACGTTGGTTAAAAAACTTAAAAAGCCGTGGTTAATTGTTCCTGCTATTTTAGGAGGAAGTGCTTTGTTGGCTGACGGAATTATTACCCCACCAATTTCAATTTCTTCAGCGGTTGAAGGATTAAAAATTTATTCACCCAACTTGGCAACCATTCCAATTGTAATCGGAATTTTATGTGGTATCTTTTTTATTCAGCAATTCGGTACTAAAACTATAGGTAAACTTTTTGGCCCGATGATGTTAATCTGGTTTTTAATGCTGGGTATTTTAGGTTTTGGTCATTTACTAGGTAATTTGTCGGTATTAAAAGCTTTAAACCCGTACTATGCCATTCATTTATTAAGCATTCATTCTGAAGGATATTTGGTTTTAGGTTTTGTGTTTTTATGTACTACAGGAGCCGAAGCTTTATATAGCGATTTAGGCCATTGCGGAATTAAAAATATTAGAATCAGTTGGATTTTTGTAAAAACCATGTTGGTTTTAAGCTATTTTGGTCAAGGTGCTTTACTTATTCAGCATGTTGGACAAACCTTGGTAGATTTATCTCCAAACTCCGATCAACCTGCCAATCCGTTTTACTTGGTAATGCCCGATTGGTTTTTACCTTTCGGAATTGGTATTGCAACTATGGCTGCTGTTATTGCTTCTCAGGCCTTAATTAGCGGTTCGTTTACGTTAATTAACGAAGCTATCCGATTAAATCTATGGCCAAAAGTTCGTGTAAAATTCCCAACAAATGTTAGAGGGCAATTGTACATTCCATCCATTAACTTTTTGTTGTTTGTAGGTTGCGTTTTTGTGGTTTTGCATTTTAAAGAATCGGGTAATATGGAAGCTGCTTATGGGCTTGCCATCACACTTTGTATGATTTCTACCACCATTTTATTAGGTTATTTTATGGTGCTAAAACGGGTGCATATTTTATTAATCATTCCGGTGGTGCTTATTTATTTAGCTATTGAAGTTTCGTTTTTTGTAGCTAACCTTCAAAAATTTTCTCACGGCGGTTATGTAACGGTTTTCATTGCTGGTATTTTAGCTGCAGTAATGACCATTAATTATTTAGGTAAAAAAATTAGAAGAGGATATACCGATTTAGTTGAATTTGTGGATTACGAACAAATTTTAACCGATTTAAGTCAAGATCAGTCGGTACCTAAATACGCAACAAACTTGGTGTACCTAACCAATTCTTTTTATCCAACGCAAGTTGAATACAAAGCCATGTATTCCATTATAAACAGAAGACCTAAAAGAGCCGATAATTATTGGTTTGTACACGTAAATGTTGCTGATGAACCGTATAAATTAGCTTACCGCGTAGTAAAATACGGCCCAAACCAAAACATATTGCGTATTGATTTCTATTTAGGATTCAGAAACGAGCAGCGCATCAATGTTTTAATGAAACAAGTGGTAACAGAGTTAATGGAAAATGGTGAAATAGATATAACCAGTCGTTACGAATCGTTAAGTGATAAAAACATGATTGGTGATTTTGAATATGTGTTGATTGAAAAAGAATTATCTTATGATAACGATTTACCCATGAAAGAAAAAATCATTTTAGATCTGTACGATTTTTTAAAACGAATCTCTCTTTCTGAAGAAAAAGCTTTTGGTTTAGACAGCAGCGCGGTTAAAATTGAGCATTTTCCTTTAATTATTCGACCAATTGAAGAATTGCCGTTAAAACGAATTCAAGATTAATACTATATTACTTTAAAATGACAGATTATAATTTTATAAATTGCCTTTTTCAGTAAATGAAGTTACTTAAACAAATATAAAAAAAGCATGAAAAAAAAATATATTTCCATTCTATTAGCTTCCTTTTTTGTTAGTTGTGCTACTCAAACCTCATTAAATCCTGTTCAAAATAATGGACCTAAAAAAGAAGTTTACATTGGTATGCCTTTAGATCAATTTAAAGAATCTGTTCCAAACAATAGCTACGTAATGTATAAAGGCGAAGTAACGGTGTATAAAGCAGATTTTAGTAATCGTGATACAACAGAAAATAAAAAAGCAAGACGTGATTTTCGCTATTTTTATTTTATAAACGATGAGCTAGTAAATGTTGATGCAGGTGCTGGAGTAAAAAGCTATAAAATGGGCTGGTAATTTTTCAAATAGATTTATAAATAAATCAGATTAAGAAATTCTGTACCTAAAATATATGACTTTTGTCGTGTAACTTCAATTAATTATATCGTAAATTTGCGGCAAAATCCTTCCATTTAGGGTTTACATATATTTACTACTCACTTAAAAGTTTATAGCATGCAACTGTATAACACTTTAAGCGCTGAAGAACGCGCGCAATTAATTGAGCAAGCTGGAGAAAAAAGACTGACTTTGTCTTTTTATGCTTATGCCAATATTCAAGATCCCGAAAAATTTCGTAACGATTTATTTATAGCTTGGAATGAGCTTGGTGCTTTAGGACGTACATACGTAGCGCACGAAGGTATTAATGCTCAAATGTCTGTTCCTGCCGAAAATTTTGAAGCTTTTAGAGAAACTTTAGAAGCTTATGATTTTATGAAAGGCATTCGCTTAAATGTAGCTGTTGAGCAAGATGATTTATCGTTTTTAAAATTAACAGTAAAAGTTCGTAATAAAATTGTTGCCGACGGATTAGATGATGCAACTTTTGATGTTACCAATAAAGGTATTCATTTAGGAGCAAAAGAATTTAATGACATGTTAAACGATCCGAACGTTGTTGTGGTAGATTTTAGAAACCATTACGAAAGTGAAATTGGTCGTTTTACAGGTGCTATTACACCAGATGTTGATACGTTTCGCGAATCATTACCAATTATTAACGAGCAACTACAAGCACATAAAGAAGATAAAAAACTTTTAATGTATTGTACGGGCGGTATTCGTTGTGAAAAAGCCAGTGCCTATTTCAAGCACCAAGGTTTTAAAAATGTGTATCAGCTAGAAGGCGGAATTATTGAATACACACGCCAAGTTAAAGAACAAGGATTAGAAAGTAAATTTATTGGTAAAAACTTTGTTTTTGATCACCGTTTAGGCGAAAGAATTACAGACGATATTATTGCCAATTGCCACCAATGTGGTAAACCTTGTGATACGCACGTAAACTGTGCCAACGAAGGATGCCATTTGTTATTCATTCAGTGTGACGAATGTCACGAAAAAATGCACGGATGTTGTTCAGACGAATGTGTAGATATTATTCAACTGCCGATTGAAGAACAAAAGAAAATCAGAAAAGGCGTTCAAAAAGGCAATTTAATTTTCAAGAAAGGAAAATCGGATGCGCTTAAATTTAAAAAAGAGCGAAACGTTTTCGAAGAAATTGTTCCTGTAAAAGTAGCTAAGGTTACCGAAATCAGAAAGAAAAAAGCCGAACGTAAAGTTTATGTTGCCCAAGGCGAACATTATTTTACAAAAGCTTCAGTTGCCCAATTCATTATCGAAAACAAAGCATTACAAATCGGTGACGAAATTGTAATTCAAGGACCAACAACTGACGAAGAGCGTTTAACCTTAACAGCAATGAAAGTTAACGGTCAAAATGTTGATAAAGCTGTAGTAGGCGATAAAGTAACTTTCGAAGTACCTTTTAGAATTCGCTTATCAGACAAATTATTTGTAATCGAAAAAAACAAATAGCATGACAACAACGGGTAGAATTGAGTTGATGGCCCCAGCCGGCGATTTTGCTTCGTTACAAGCAGCAATAGATAATGGTGCTGATTCAGTATATTTTGGTGTAGAGCAACTAAACATGCGTGCTCGTGCAACTTTAAATTTTACTATTGATGATTTACCAGAAATTGCACGTCGTTGTAACGAAAAAAACGTCAGAACTTATCTAACCTTAAATACAATTATTTACGATCACGATTTGTCGGTTGTAAAAACGTTGTTGCAAAAAGCAAAACATGCGCAGTTAACAGCTGTAATTGCTTCAGATCAAGCGGTAATTGCATCTGCAAGAGCCATTGGTTTAGAAGTGCATATTTCAACACAGTTAAACGTAACCAATATAGAAACGGTTAAGTTTTACAGCTTGTTTGCAGATACCATTGTGCTTTCGCGCGAATTAAGTTTACGTCAGGTAGCAAAAATTACCGAAGCCATTGCCAAAGAACAAGTAAAAGGGCCGTCTGGAAATTTAGTGGAAATCGAAATTTTTGGGCACGGAGCTTTATGTATGGCCGTTTCGGGTAAATGTTATTTAAGTTTGCATTCGCACAATTCATCGGCCAATCGGGGAGCATGCAAACAAAACTGCCGAAAAAAATATACGGTAATTGATCAAGAATCTGGCTTTGAAATCGAAATTGATAACGAATACATGATGTCGCCTAAAGATTTATGTACGTTAGATTTTTTAGATCAGGTAATTGATGCCGGAATTCAAGTTTTAAAAATTGAAGGACGAGGTAAAGGTCCAGATTACGTAGCTGTGGTAACGCGAACGTATCGTGCTGCTATTGATGCGTATTATGACGGAACTTTTACACCCGAAAAAGTAACGCAATGGATGACCGATTTACGAACCGTGTACAACCGCGATTTTTGGAGCGGTTATTATTTAGGTCAAAAAATGGGTGAGTGGAGCGATGTTCCCGGATCTTTAGCAACTCAGAAAAAAGTTTATGTTGGCAAAGCCATGCATTACTTTCAGAAAGCAAACATTGGTGAATTTAAAGTTGAAGCTTACGATATTAAAGTAGGCGATAAAATTTTAATCACCGGGCCAAGTACCGGAGCACAAGAATTGGTGATTGATGAGCTTTTTGCAAACGGTGAAAAAGTTGAAAAAGCAACAAAAGGAGATGATGCAACATTTAAATTGCCTTTCCGCATCCGATTGTCAGATAAAATGTATAAAATTGTAGAAGCGTAATGGTTGTTGTTACCTTACAACGCGACAAATGCATTGGTTGTAATTATTGTGTAGAAATGGCTCCGGCTCAATTTCAAATGTCAAAAAAAGATGGTAAAACGGTTTTGCTTAAAGCTTCTGAAGCCAAAGGTTTTTTTACATTAAAATCACACGACTATGCTATTTTAGAACCTTGTGAAAATGCTGCCAAAGCTTGTCCCGTTCATATCATTGTGGTTAAAGAAACATAAATAATGAATAAAATATATTACTTAAGCACTTGCGATACGTGCAAAAAAATCATGAATCAAATTCATGATTTATCTCAATTTGAGTTGATTGATATTAAAACCAATCCGTTAACAGAAAATCAAGTTGATGAAATGTATGCTTATACAAAAAGCTTCGAAAAGCTTTTTAGTAAACGTGCGCAGCTGTACAAACAATTAAATCTGAAAGAAGCCAATTTAAACGAGGCAGGTTTTAAAAAATATTTGTTAGAACATTATACGTTTTTAGCGCGCCCGGTAATTATATTCAATAACGAAATTTTTGTGGGTAACAGCCCTAAAAATATATCGGCAATGTTGCAAAAAGTAAATGCATAAAAAAACAACTCCTAAATGGAGTTGTTTTTTTTTATATCGTATCCGTAAATTGGTAACCTAGTTTCTGTGTAATTTTGTCCGACAAAACAATTTTACCTTGTAAAGGCGCTTGCTCATTATAAGTTGGCGGTAATAAATTTCTACTTTTTGCAGCTTGCGTGTAATAAGCCAATTTGGTTGGATGTTCTGGGTAAACTACATTAAAAATTTCGGCAGGGCAATTTTTTTTAATAACAGCACAAATGGCTCCAATGCAATCGGCTAAACCAACTAAGTTAACGGGCGCATTAGGATTCTGATCTAAATTTCTTCCGGTTAAGCTGGTAATCGGATTTCGGGTTGGACCAACCAATCCGCCTAAACGTAAAATAGTAGTTTTAAATGCGGCATTGTTTTTAAAAATAGCTTCTACCCGAACTAAAAGTTTGGTTTCATCAACGGGATCGGTTTCATCAAGCGTTTGATTTAAATCACTATAAACTGAAGTAGAACTTAAAAAAACAACTTCTTTAACCGTACTTTTTGCAATAGCTTGGCCAAGCAGTTGCATCGTATCAAAATAGCTTTCTGATCGAGATGCGTTTACAGCAATTACAATTGTGGTAAGGTTCTGAATAAATGCTTTAAAAGTTGCATCTATTTCGTTGGGCGATAAAGCAACAGGATAAGCAGCAACGCCATGAGCTTGTAAATCAGCTAACGTTACAGCATTTCTGCTTGTGCCTTTAACAACCGGATATACCGCGGCTAAATGCTTGGCTAAAGGCAGCCCAAGCCAACCGCAACCAATAATACCAATGTTCTTCATTTTATTTATCTAACATTTTCTGAAATTCTTCAAAAAACAAACCTAAATGGTACCCATCTGCTAAGCCGTGATGTGCATGAACGGCAACTGCAAATTCGTATCTGCCATTATTTTCTACCAACTTACCGATCGAAACTTTAGGACAGCTATCAGGATGCGTAAACGAACGCGCGTGCGAAAGTGACGTAAAGTTTACCCACGGAATGGCAGAAAAATGAATTAAGTTTTCTTTAAAATCATTTCGGGTAAATAAACCCGGCGTTTGTTGTACACGGGCAACTTCGTCTACAACGATTTGTTTAAAAGTTGTAAAGTTCGAATCGTATTTAATGAACGAAAAACCAAACGTTTTATCATCCCGCATTATGGTGGTAGATGCATCAATGCTGTCAAAAACTACTGGTTTGCCATCAACAATTCGGTAACGTAAATTTTCTACCGCATTAATAGCTTGCAACGCGCAATGTAAATAATAGGCAAAAAACGCAATGCCGTTTGTTTTACAATGTTTGTAAGCTATGGTTGCATCTAAGTTTTGAACCAAGCCAAAAAAAGGTTCGTTCATAGCACTAAAAAACTCAAAATGCTCTTTTCTATTCCAATTGGCTAAATCAATTTCCTTCATTATAATATATCTAGAATCTCAGTAATTTGAGAAACGGTTTTAAATTTTGGATGAACAATTTCATGATCAATGCGCTCGTGCGCCCAAGTTGTGGTAAACGGAACATGCACCGCACTGCCGCCCACGTTTAAAACAGGCAAAATATCTGATTTTAACGAATTCCCAATCATAAAAAATTCATCGCCCTGTATATCTAAACGTTGTAGCAATTTTTGGTAATCTTCATCGGCTTTTTCGGTCATCACTTCAATGTGATGAAAATAGGCTCCTAAGCCCGATAAGTGCAATTTGCGTTGCTGATCTTTTAAATCACCTTTGGTAGCAACTACCAATTTGTACTTGCCTTGCAGCGCTTGTAAAGTTTCGTGCACGCCCGGCAACAATTCAACCGGTTTTTGCAACAAATCTTTTCCTATTTCAATAATCTTTTCAATTGCCTTGTTAGAAACCTTTCCGTTAGAAACTTGGTAAGCTGTTTCAATCATCGATAAAATATAGCCCTTAATGCCATAACCATATAAAGGTAAATTAGCAACCTGCGTAGTAAAAAGCTGCTGAGAAAGGCCTTGGTGCGATAAAAAATCTTCCATCAAACCACAAAACTTTTTTTCAGCTTCCTCAAAAAAAGGTTCGTTAATCCATAACGTATCGTCAGCATCAAAAGCAACTACCTTAATATTTTTGTTCATTGTTTCTATTTTTTACAAATATATTACGGGTTTTTTTCAATTCCGATTTTCAAACCATTTATCTTCTTGGGCGTAACCTTCGTTGCCTCAGGTCGGGCTTTTTGCTTTATCTTTTTTTGAAGTTTGTAAAAACGAACCTTAAAAAAAGGATGCCGCTGCAATCCCTTACGCGCGCTGCAATAAATATATTATTCATAATTGCGAAAAATGAATTTATCCAAACAGTAATTTTATTAACTTTTCTTTAAGTTGTTTGTGTTTTTTTAATATATTCATAACATTAACCAATGCAAATAAATATATTATGGTAAAAAAAACCATTCAAGCTTTAGGTGTTGTTGCTATTTTACTAACCAGCAGCGCAACCAAAGCACAAACAAAATTTAAAGTAGGAATAGATGCGGGGTATACCCATACCACGTTGCATGCAGATGTTTCTGGATTAGTAGATTCAAAATATACCGGTCGTGGTGGTTTTGGAACCAACATTTCGGCCGAAATGAATGTTTGGAAAACGCTTTTCGTTTCCAGCGGGGTTTCGTTTATTCAACGCAACTACAAGTTCGAACGTACCAATTCACGCCAAGGCTGGTACACCAAATTTGATAACGAATTTTTATCGGTTCCGGTTTTAGTGGGCGGTTATTTAATTAATAATCCGTACGAAACAGATGGTATTTGGCTTAAAGTTGCCGGAGGTGTTTACGGTGAATATTGGTTGTCGCAAAAACGAGACGGACAATATCCGGTTTTCTCTGAACTTCAACCTGACGGAAGTTATAACTACACGCAAGTTTCAGAAAAGTACGATTTCAAAAAAAATGAAAACGAGTTAGAACGTTTTGCTTTTGGTTTACAAGGCCAAGCACAATTGGGTTACGCGCTTAAAACTTTTGATGTTTATTTAGGTTATAACTATTTATATGGTTTAACAGACAGCAATAAATATCGCATTAGCGGCAGTAAAAAAACAACCCGAGATTCGCACATGTTAACTTTAGGTGTGGGTTACAAATTTTAAATTAAGCGTATAAATTATGAGAAAAATATTTATAAAATCCCTACTATTAAGCGCTACGTTAGCTGCATCAATGGCTACCGTAAGTTCTTGTTCTAATGACGATTCAACCTCAATTACAGATCCTCGTCGTTTTGCAGCGAGCGATGTAAAATCGTATGCTAATTTATTCGAGGTTTTTTGGCACACTATGGATCAGCGCTACAATTATTTTAGTGAACAAAAACAAATTGATGGTTACAATTGGGATAACATATATAAAGAATATCATCCGAAATTCGAAGCTTTACAAACTTGGGGCCGCGAAACCGATGATGAAGGACAAATAAATGCTGATTATTTACAAGCTAAAGAATATTTTACTGAAATAATCGATCCGATTATTGATCGCCATTTTAACGTACTAATCTATTTTCCAATAACAAATAAAAATATTATTACTTCCGAGTATTTTTATGGAGGTATGACCAATACCGATGTGGCACGTAATTATCCGTTTGCTCAGAAATATGCCTACATGCAAAATAATTTGGCAACCAATTCAGTAAAAAGACAAAACTTTTTATTAGCGGGCGAGGTGAAAACAAATCCAGACATTTATTATATGTCTTTTAGCGATTTTACCTTATCCTCAAAAATGCAAATTACATTATTTGATAAATATTTAAATCCTGATGCAGGTAATTCACTATTGCTTACCGAAGCTAAAATTGACGCTAATCCATCTCTTAATTATATTGCCGATCCTGCTGTTAGAGAGCAAGTAAAAGCATTTACCATGAATGTTTTAAATGAGTGGAATACTTTTTTTAGTTCTGCTGAGGTAGAAAATTTTAATAAAGAGATTCAAGGGTTTAAAAATACCGAGGTACTTTCTGATGCTTTTGTTCAAAATGCACAAGCTGCTTTGGCTAAAATTCCAACGTTACCCAATTATTCGCAGTTGGCAACATACAACTCAGTTATTAATTTAGATTTTTATGCCTATTATTATATTGATTGGTTTATAGGTCAAATGTCACAGCATGTTACATATGGTTATAATTTGCCAAGTTTTCAGCAAGCTGCGGCAAGTGTTATAAACAATCAGGCGTTTTATAAGCAATTTTTAAACCCACTAGCAAAAGGAGAAATAAAAAAAGTGATTTTAGATTTGCGTTCTAACGGAGGTGGTGCTGTTTTAGATGCACGCTTTTTCTCAGATCGATTTGTAACTAAAGAAACTGTTTTTGCTTATCAACGAACTAAAGAAGGTAACGGAAGGTTTAATTATACCCCGTGGATAGAAGCAAAAACCAACCCGCACAAATTTGGCATTCCGGCAAACATTCCAATTGCTATTTTAACCGATCGTGGTAGCGCTAGCATGTCTGAAATAACAACCTTAATGTTAAAATCACAAGGTAACCAAGTGGTTAGTATTGGTGATTATTCGGCAGGAGCTACTGCTGGTTTAGGTACTACCGACGATTTTAATGGCGGTACCGCGATGCTGTGGCTGGTGGTTGGCTTACTTTTTATATGCCGTTAATGGCCATGAAAGATGCAACCGGACAAGTAATAGAAGGAATTGGAATTAAACCTGATATTGAAGTTACCCCACCAACTGATGATGAATTGTTTCAAATGTATTATTCTCCATCAACATTTATCGATCGTGTTTTCAATCAAGCAGTCGAGTATTTATCTACCAAATAACAAAAGGTTCGCAATCGCGAACCTTTTGTTATATAATAACCTTAATAATCGCATTTGTGCGTGTCCCAAGTATCCTCGGGCCGGGCTTTCCGCTTTATCTTTTCGGGTCAATTTCAAAAACAATCGCTTTTTATTACCATAAGCTAGCTTCAAAACACAAATTGTCCCCCATTTTTTTACCCCTCAAAGGATGCCGCTTCAATCCCTCACGCGCGCTGCCAACCAAAAAAGCATTTTTTTTTACGGGTTAACCCTTCACAAAATGAACGTTTTAAAAAATAGTTTATAAAAAGATGCATTTTTATTTGTTTGCGATAAGAAAAAGGTACTATCTTTGCCATCGCAAACAAGGATATATGCCTTGTTTTTTTATCTAAAGTTCATAAACCTATTGTAATCTTCAAAAGGCTTTTAAAATCGGCTAAAACCGGTTAAAAAAGAAGGGAAAAAATATTTTTCTAAAAAAGTTTTGTAAGATTAAAAATAAGTTTTACTTTTGCACTCGCAACTGTGAAAAACACGGGTTGCGCTAAAAAAGAAGTAACGATTACGTTCATTGATATATTGAATTGACAGCAAAAAAATAAGAGAGTAATCTCGTATTAAAGAACAAAGACCTAGCAATCGTACAATAATAAAAATATACGATGAAGAGTTTGATCCTGGCTCAGGATGAACGCTAGCGGCAGGCCTAACACATGCAAGTCGAGGGGTAGAGGCAGCTTGCTGTTTTGAGACCGGCGCACGGGTGCGTAACGCGTATGCAACCTACCTTATACTAAGGAATAGCCCAGAGAAATTTGGATTAACGCCTTATGGTGTTTTAGATTGGCATCAATATAAGACTAAAGATTACGGTATAAGATGGGCATGCGTCCCATTAGTTAGTTGGTAAGGTAACGGCTTACCAAGACGATGATGGGTAGGGGTCCTGAGAGGGAGATCCCCCACACTGGTACTGAGACACGGACCAGACTCCTACGGGAGGCAGCAGTGAGGAATATTGGTCAATGGAGGCAACTCTGAACCAGCCATGCCGCGTGCAGGAATAAGGTCCTATGGATTGTAAACTGCTTTTGTATAGGAAGAAACCATCCCTTGCGAGGGGTCTTGACGGTACTATACGAATAAGGATCGGCTAACTCCGTGCCAGCAGCCGCGGTAATACGGAGGATTCGAGCGTTATCCGGAATCATTGGGTTTAAAGGGTCCGTAGGCGGCCTAGTAAGTCAGTGGTGAAAGTTTGCAGCTTAACTGTAAAATTGCCATTGAAACTGCTGGGCTTGAATTTTTGTGAAGTAACTAGAATATGTAGTGTAGCGGTGAAATGCATAGATATTACATGGAATACCAATTGCGAAGGCAGGTTACTAACAAAGTATTGACGCTGATGGACGAAAGCGTGGGTAGCGAACAGGATTAGATACCCTGGTAGTCCACGCCGTAAACGATGGATACTAGTTGTTCGGTTTTCGGACTGAGTGACTAAGCGAAAGTGATAAGTATCCCACCTGGGGAGTACGAACGCAAGTTTGAAACTCAAAGGAATTGACGGGGGCCCGCACAAGCGGTGGAGCATGTGGTTTAATTCGATGATACGCGAGGAACCTTACCAGGGCTTAAATGTAGATTGACGTATTTGGAAACAGATATTTCTTCGGACAATTTACAAGGTGCTGCATGGTTGTCGTCAGCTCGTGCCGTGAGGTGTCAGGTTAAGTCCTATAACGAGCGCAACCCCTGTCGTTAGTTGCCATCGAGTGATGTCGGGAACTCTAACGAGACTGCCAGTGTAAACTGCGAGGAAGGTGGGGATGACGTCAAATCATCACGGCCCTTACGTCCTGGGCCACACACGTGCTACAATGGCCGGTACAGTGAGCAGCCACTACGCGAGTAGGAGCGAATCTACAAAACCGGTCACAGTTCGGATCGGAGTCTGCAACTCGACTCCGTGAAGCTGGAATCGCTAGTAATCGGATATCAGCCATGATCCGGTGAATACGTTCCCGGGCCTTGTACACACCGCCCGTCAAGCCATGGAAGCTGGGGGTACCTGAAGTCGGTGACCGCAAGGAGCTGCCTAGGGTAAAACTAGTGACTGGGGCTAAGTCGTAACAAGGTAGCCGTACCGGAAGGTGCGGCTGGAACACCTCCTTTCTAGAGAAGTATTGATAGGTTCAACTTTATATTGAAATTACTCTCGCTGTTAGTTCAAAAATTTATAAGTAAAATACAGAGTCTCGTAGCTCAGCTGGTTAGAGTACTACACTGATAATGTAGGGGTCCCCAGTTCGAGTCTGGGCGGGACTACTATTTTGTTTATAGATAAAAAAAGGAAATTCTAGGGTTGGGTGTTGAGATACTATCAACAAGGATTCAACATTCACATAGAAGAATGGGGGATTAGCTCAGCTGGCTAGAGCGCCTGCCTTGCACGCAGGAGGCCATCGGTTCGACTCCGATATTCTCCACGATTTTAGATAAATATCTAAATAACCGTTCATTGACATATTGCAATAGAAAATACAAACAAAAAGTAGAAAGAAAAAAAAATAATTTTTTTACAGTAGAACGCAAGTTCTGTGTAGAAAACTCATACATAAGCAAATTAAGGGCGTATGGGGGATGCCTAGGCTCTCAGAGGCGATGAAGGACGTGATAAGCTGCGAAAAGCTACGGGGATTGGCACACACGAATAGATCCGTAGATATCCGAATGGGGCAACCTGTCTAGTTGAAGACTAGTCACATCGAAAGATGAGCAAACCCGCTGAACTGAAACATCTAAGTAGGCGGAGGAGAAGAAAACAAGAGTGATTCCGTAAGTAGTGGCGAGCGAACGCGGAACAGCCCAAACCAATATTGTTACGGCAATATTGGGGTTGTAGGACCACGATATTTTATGCAAAGCGAATTAGAATAACCTGGAAAGGTTAACCGAAGAGGGTGATAGTCTCGTATAAGTAAGCGATGTAATAGATAGTGGTATCCTGAGTAGGTCGGGGCACGTGAAACCCTGATTGAATTTGCCGGGACCATCCGGTAAGGCTAAATACTCCTGAGAGACCGATAGTGAACCAGTACCGTGAGGGAAAGGTGAAAAGAACCGTGAATAACGGAGTGAAATAGATCCTGAAACCATACGCTTACAAGCGGTCGGAGCCCTTTTATGGGGTGACGGCGTGCCTTTTGCATAATGAGCCTACGAGTTACCGTTGCTGGCAAGGATAAGCACTTTAGGTGTGGATCCGTAGCGAAAGCGAGTCTTAATAGGGCGCTTTAGTCAGTAGTGGTAGACGCGAAACCGTGTGATCTACCCATGGACAGGTTGAAGTTTAGGTAACACTAAATGGAGGACCGAACCCGTTGACGTTGAAAAGTCTTGGGATGATCTGTGGGTAGGGGTGAAAGGTCAATCAAACTCGGAAATAGCTCGTACTCCCCGAAATGCATTTAGGTGCAGCGCTGTTTTAGTTTATTAGAGGTAGAGCTACTGATTGGATGCGGGGGCTTCACCGCCTACCAATTCCTGACAAACTCCGAATGCTAATAAATGTTTTACAGCAGTGAGGGCATGGGTGCTAAGGTCCATGTCCGAGAGGGAAAGAACCCAGACCATCAGCTAAGGTCCCCAAATGTATACTAAGTTGAAAAAACGCGGTTTGTTTGCTTAGACAGCTAGGATGTTGGCTTGGAAGCAGCCATTCATTTAAAGAGTGCGTAACAGCTCACTAGTCGAGCGAACGAGCATGGATAATAATCGGGCATAAGTATACTACCGAAGCTATGGATTTGCGCTAAGCGCAAGTGGTAGGGGAGCATTCTAAACTGGGTTGAAGGTGTACTGTGAGGTATGCTGGACTGTTTAGAAAAGCAAATGTAGGCATAAGTAACGATAAGGAGGGCGAGAAACCCTCCCGCCGTAAGACTAAGGTTTCCTGAGCTATGCTAATCAGCTTAGGGTTAGTCGGGACCTAAGGCACACCCGAAGGGGGACGTCGATGGCCAACGGGTTAATATTCCCGTACTTCTAATAATTGTGATGGGGTGACGGAGTGATGAAAGCACCGCGGACTGACGGAATAGTTCGTTAAAGTACGTAACTATAGGACTTGTAGTAAAATGCGCAGGTCTTGGTGAAATACGATAGTACACAAAATCTTCGGATGGCGTGATAGTGTGCCTAAGGGCTTCCAAGAAAAACCTCTAAACATAGATTATTAGAACCCGTACCGTAAACCGACACAGGTAGTCGAGGAGAGTATCCTCAGGCGCTCGAGAGATTCATGGCTAAGGAATTAGGCAAAATAGACCTGTAACTTCGGGAGAAAGGTCGCCAGCAGCAATGCTGGCCGCAGTGAAAAGGTCCAGGCGACTGTTTATCAAAAACACAAGGCTTTGCAAAATCGTAAGATGACGTATAAGGTCTGACACCTGCCCGGTGCTGGAAGGTTAAGAGGAGATGTTATTCGCAAGAAGAAGCATTGAATTGAAGCCCCAGTAAACGGCGGCCGTAACTATAACGGTCCTAAGGTAGCGAAATTCCTTGTCGGGTAAGTTCCGACCTGCACGAATGGTGTAACGATCTGGACACTGTCTCAGCCATGAGCTCGGTGAAATTGTAGTAACGGTGAAGATGCCGTTTACCCGCAGTGGGACGAAAAGACCCTGTGCACCTTTACTATAGCTTAGTATTGTTCTTGGATAAGTGATGTGTAGGATAGGTGGGAGACTATGAAGTGGCGTCGCTAGGCGTTGTGGAGTCATTGTTGAAATACCACCCTTTGCTTATCTGAGGTCTAACTCTGCGTTGCAGAGGACATTGCTTGGTGGGTAGTTTGACTGGGGTGGTCGCCTCCAAAAGAGTAACGGAGGCTTCTAAAGGTTCCCTCAGTACGCTTGGTAACCGTGCGTAGAGTGCAATGGCATAAGGGAGCTTGACTGAGAGACATACAGGTCGATCAGGTACGAAAGTAGAGCATAGTGATCCGGTGGTTCCGCATGGAAGGGCCATCGCTCAAAGGATAAAAGGTACGCCGGGGATAACAGGCTGATCTCCCCCAAGAGCTCATATCGACGGGGGGGTTTGGCACCTCGATGTCGGCTCGTCACATCCTGGGGCTGGAGAAGGTCCCAAGGGTTGGGCTGTTCGCCCATTAAAGTGGCACGCGAGCTGGGTTCAGAACGTCGTGAGACAGTTCGGTCTCTATCTACTGTGGGCGTTAGAAATTTGCGTGGATCTGATTCTAGTACGAGAGGACCGAATTGGACTAACCTCTGGTGTATCAGTTGTGCCGCCAGGTGCATCGCTGAGTAGCTACGTTGGGCAGGGATAAGCGCTGAAAGCATATAAGCGCGAAACCCACCACAAGATTAGATTTCTTTAAAGGGTCGTTGTAGATGACAACGTTGATAGGCTATAGATGTAAAGGCAGTAATGTCATAGTCGAGTAGTACTAATAACCCGTAAGCTTATGTATTTGTCTCCTGCTGAAATTAAGTAGGCAGGAGGACTTCTTTCTAATAAAAGTAGAAGAGTTTGTATAGAACAACTATTGTAATAGGGTCAACCATATATTGCTAGATATAGCAAACCGATTTAAGGTGGTTATTGCAACGAGGCTCACCTCTTCCCATCCCGAACAGAGAAGTTAAGCTCGTTAGCGCAGATGGTACTGCATTTATGTGGGAGAGTATGTCGCTGCCTTTTTTTAAAACCTTAATGTATTTAAAATAGATTAAGGTTTTTTGTATCGGGCGATTAGCTCAGCTGGTTCAGAGCACCTCGTTTACACCGAGGGGGTCAGGGGTTCGAATCCCTTATCGCCCACCGAAAGAAAAACTCCTCATCAGAAATGATGAGGAGTTTTTTTATTTACTTAATGTTCATTGTTATCAGAGCATATAATAATTATTTATCTTCAACATATTTGTTATAGAAATCCTCCGTTATTTTACCTGGAAAAAAAATAACCATGGTATAATGTTTCCCAATATCTTCAAGAAAAAGAGCAGTTAATTCCTTTTTGAATTCCTCGCTGAATTCATGATTTACCTTAAATAAGTCTGACCAACAGATATTAAACAGAA
Organism: Flavobacterium agricola; assembly: GCF_025919725.1. Lineage (NCBI taxonomy): Bacteria > Pseudomonadati > Bacteroidota > Flavobacteriia > Flavobacteriales > Flavobacteriaceae > Flavobacterium > Flavobacterium agricola. The sequence continues at coordinate 2,352,567 of NZ_CP081495.1, forward strand.
TTTTGTTTTTATTTATATAACGAATTATCTGTTTCATTTGTTTTTTTGTTAGCTGTTTATCTGTGTTTCTAACAAATTCCATTTCATCAACACTACTATCTTGATTAAATCTTATATTCAATTTGAAAACAGGATATATACTATTTATTTTATAATCATAAAGTATACTCTTTTTTTTATCAATAATTTTTTTGATTTTTTTTTCTCCAATGGTCTTTTCTAGTACCTCTATTAACATTTTGGTATTCTCAACATGGCATTGTTCATCAATACCTATTTTAGGTGTTTGAGCAAACATTTGGAAACTAGCAAATAAAAAAATAAGGGTAATGCGCTTCATTTGATGCTTTATTGATTAAACATTCATTTTGATGTTTAATTTAACTTTTTATACGGTTTTTATCAATTTTTTTTCTAATTAAGAATTTACTTTTACTATATAATGTTCTGTTTTATTATTGCTTACTAGTAATATAAACTACGTAGCTTTTGCGTTAGGGATAGCAGCGATATCCTTTTATGTAACGGAGTAGAATAAAAGATAAAGCGGATAGCCCGACCCGAGCTATCCGCTTTATGTATTTTTGTGTTATTCTGTGTGCGAGGGTAACACGCTATTTAACGTTTTTACGAAAGGTTTTACGTTCTTTATGCAATTCTGGACTAAATTGTTGCCAAAGCTGCTGTATTTTGTTGTTTTCTATTAAAAGCGGATTGGTTTCAACGGTTTTGATGCCTCGTTTTTTAAAATTGTTATAAAAATCTCTGAATATAAGAGCGGGTATGCCTTTAGACTGGTATTCGGGTTCGATTCCGATTAAATAAAACTCGGCATGGTCGTTCTTTTTCATAGCTTTTAATAAATGATACCACCCGAACGGAAATAAGCTTCCGTTGGCCTTTTTAAAGGCTTTTGAGAACGACGGCATGGTAATAGCAAAGGCAATGATTTTATTTTGATCGTTTACTATGATGCTGATAAAATCGGGGTGTATGTAGCCGATGTATTTTTCTTTGTAATGATCTATTTGGTATTGTTCTATTGGTACATAGCTTTGCAAGTCTGAATATGCGTGGTTTAGTACGGCAAACATTTCGTCTACATAAGGTAAAATTTCTTTCGTGTTGTTAAATTTTAATGCTCTTACCTTGTAACGTTTTTCTATTAATGGTGCAAATTTTTCCATGTTCCAAACTTTGCCCACATTTTCCATGGTCATTTGGTATTCTATCCATTCTGCTTCGGGTTTATAACCCAATTGCTCCATATGTTTCGGGTAATATTCGTAGTTATATAGCCCAATCATGGTTGGTAAATAGTCAAAACCTTTGGTTAGCATGCCGGCTTTATCCATGTTGTTAAAGCCCATAGGTCCTTCTATATATTCTAAATCGTTTTCTTGTGCGAATTCGATGGCTTTTTGAAGCAGGGCTTGACTCACGTTAATATCGTCTATAAAATCAAACCAACCAAAGCGAACTTTACGTTTGTGGAGTTGGTTTACCTCGTTCCAGTTTATAATTACGGCAATACGACCAACAATTTCTTGATTTTTGTACGCTAAATAGTATTTAACTGAAACTGTTTTTTGAACGTGATCGTTTAAATTAAAACTTTTTAATTCACCTTTTAATAAAGATGGTACCCAATAAGGATTGTTTTTATATAATGAAAAAGGAAAGGAAACAAATTGTTTCATTTCCTTTTCTGTATTTACTTGCTTTACTTGTATCATTACTCTAAAATAATTTCTTCTTCTTCTTCCTCAATTACGCGGTTTTCGATTTCAATGTTTAAGTTAAGCTCTTCGTTGTTATAGAATTCTGTTTCGAACGGTTCTTGTGGTTCTTGCTCAACCACAACTTCTGTATCTTCAACAACTGGTGCTTTTGCTTTTTTATATATTCTATGCGGTGTGTGCTTGTTTGTATTGCGCCAAGAAAGGCCAATGCCAAACATGTTTACTTTTGGCGTATCTTTAAAGTTAAAGCCAAACGAGGCATCAACTTGTAAATTATCGTTAATTAAATAGGCAGCACCTGCTCTAAAAATATTGTCAGCGTAATAATCGCTTTTAAAACCTTGATCTTCTGCAAAAATAGACCATTTATAATTAATTCCATGAGTTACCGTTAAAATATATCCGTAGGTTGGGTAATCGGTAGTTATTTTATCTGCAATAATGTTGGTTACTACAGACCATTTTGGCGATAAGGTTTGTTGCAGCAAAACCATAACTTTTGGACTAATGCTCGCATCCGTAGGAAAGGTAAACGGGTTGTTGCCTAGTTTAAAATTTGCTCCGGCATAAACCGCCACAGCGGGAATTAAATAACGAAGTTTAAATTTATTTCTAGCTTTCCAACTGTATAAGTTTACCTCGGGTTCGTAATTTTTCCATGGGTCGTAAACCAAATATTTAGCACCTAATCTAAAATGGTTTAATCCGCTTCGGTTTTGGGCTCCGTACGGGCTTTCAAACCGATCGGTTTTATAATCTATTTCGCCAATAAATTCTAATTGTTCAAAAAAAGCACCGTATCGTACATCTATTTCTGCACCAAAACCTAGGGCTTTGTTTTGCATTAAAACATGTTTTTTATTCTCATTGTAAAGCCCCGTTTCTAGCTGAATTACTTTTTTACCCACAGCATAAGCGCCGAACGATTTTCCTGGTCGGTTTGAGTTTATAGTATTGGTAATTTGGGCATTACAAGTAACACATAAAATAAGGTTACAAATAAGAATTTTTAATTTCATGTTCTGTTTTTAAGCGCCATGTTGCTATAAATAAACTAAAAGCGGCTGTTTTTATTATTATTTTAAGAAATTTATATTTAAAAAATCAGGTCAATTTTGTAAATTTGATAAGCAAAAACAAATAATTATGAATACAGCATCATTTACTGGCTTTTTAAGTACAATACTTTGGATCGTATTAATTTATTACGCGTTAAAGTTTTTGTTTCGATTGTTTGCTCCTATTTTATTTAAGGTTGCCGTTCAGAAAGCCGAAAAAAGTTTCAACGAAAAGTCAAGACAATTTTACGAACAACAAAATCAATACTCAGGATCTACAGAATCAAACCATAAAACAGCTCAATCTAAATCAGAAATTAACATTAATGATTTGAGAGAGAAAAAAAAGATTGGGGAATATATTGATTTTGAGGAGATAAAATAATTTCAAAGCTAAAAAAAATCGGGCGATTTCGTCCGATTTTTTTTGTTTATTTTTAATTAGTATACTAAAAAGCGTTTTAATAGTTTTGTAATTATTACCTTTTTAAACTTCTTGATGGATTTACTTGTAAGCTTGTACGATTTTATAATGCATATTGATTTGCATTTGGTTGATTTTGTTAACGATTATGGGGTTTGGTTATACGCCATTTTGTTTTTAATTATTTTTACTGAAACCGGGGTGGTTGTAATGCCTTTTTTACCTGGCGATTCGTTGTTGTTTGCTGCCGGCATGTTAGCGGCACAACCTAATGAAATTAACGTACTGCTTTTAATGGTAATTTTGTTTGCCGCAGCTTTTTTAGGCGATTCGCTTAATTACTTTATAGGTAATAAGTTTGGTTACAAAGCTACGCGTGTTAAATTATTTGGCTACCAAGTTATTAAACAAGAACAAATTGATAAAACGCACGATTTTTACGAAAAATACGGTACAAAAACTATTGTTATTGCTCGGTTTGTACCTATTGTAAGAACGTTAGCCCCTTTTGTTGCCGGAATTGGTAGTATGAAATACAGTACTTTTACAACCTTTAACTTACTTGGTGCCTTTATTTGGGTATTCGGTATTACATTGGCCGGATATTTTTTAGGAAATATTGAGATTATTCGTGCCAATTTTTCTAAAGTAGTTTTAGCAATTATTGTTCTGTCGGTTTTACCGATTGTGTACGAACTGATAAAAAATAAATTTTTTGCCCCTTCAAAATAAATAAAGCTCGATTTTCGAGCTTTTATTTTTAGTACATGTTTCAGCAACGTACTATTATTTATTAAATTAGCTCCATTAAAATTTAGAAACAAAAAAACCATGCATAAAATTAAAAGCTATTTACCTTATTTGTATGTTATTCTTGGCTTTGTACTAATTTCATTGCTGTATTTTAGCCCTGTTTTACAAGGCAAACAAATACAACAATCTGATATTACACAATATATCGGGATGGCAAAAGAGCAAAATGATTTTAGAGCCGCTCACGGCGAAGAACCATATTGGACAAACGGTGCCTTTGGTGGGATGCCAACCTATCAATTAGGAGCAAAGTACCCAAATAATTACATTAAGGTTTTAGACGAAACATTGCGTTTTTTACCTCGTCCGGCAGATTATTTATTTCTGTACTTTGTTGGTTTCTTTATTTTATTACGCGTTTTAAAAGTTGATTTTTTAAAGGCTTTTATTGGCGCATTAGCTTTCGGTTTTTCTACCTATTTAATAATTATTTTAGGCGTTGGACATAATGCAAAAGCACATGCTATAGCTTATATGCCTGTTGTAATTGCAGGGGTTTTATTGGTTTTCAGAAAAAAATATATTGCAGGTGGATTACTAACAACCGTTGCTGCAGCTTTAGAGATTAATGCGAATCACTTTCAAATGACGTATTATCTTTTAATCTTTTTATTGGTAATGGGTATTTTTTACCTCGTTTCTTTTATTAAAGCGAAAGATTATAAGGCCATTTATACCTCGGTTTTAGTGTTTTTTGTTGCAGGTTTGTTAGCGCTTGGTTCTAATGCAAGTAATTTATTGGCTACATCCGAATATGCTAAAGTTTCTACACGTAGCACATCTAATTTAAGTTTTGAACCAGACGGCTCACCAAAAGTTTCATCAAACGGAATGAGCTATGAGTACATTACCGAATACAGCTACGGAATTCCTGAAAGTTTAAATTTATTAGCTCCACGTTTATTTGGTGGTTCTAATAACGAAGATGTTGGTACATCCTCATCCTTATTCAACTTTTTAACATCAATAGGAGCAAATTCTTATCAAGCACAAGAAATAACCGCTCATGCACCTACGTATTGGGGTGATCAGCCCATTGTTGCAGCGCCTGCCTATGTTGGTGCAGCCGTTTTTTGTTTGGCTATTTTATGCATGTTTATAGAAAAACGTCGTATTAAATATGTTTTTGCCACCGGTGCTTTAGTTTCGTTATTATTATCTTGGGGTAAAAACTTTGATTTTTTAACTAGCTTTTTTATTGATTATGTACCGATGTACGACAAGTTCCGTGCAGTTTCTTCTATTCAAGTTATTCTCGAGTTATGTTTCCCGGTATTAGCCATTTTAGGATTGCAAGCGTTTTATAAAACAACCGATAAAAAAGTTAGAATTGATGCTTTAAAAAACACGGTTTTTGTTTCAGGAGTTATTTTAGCTGTAATTTTATTAGGTTACGTAATTTTTGATTTTAACGGCTTGTCAGATGGTTATTTTATTCAAGCTTACGGCGAATACGGACCACATTTTGTAGAAGCCTTAATAGAAGACAGAAAATCTTTTTACTTAGCAGATACCGTGCGTAGCTTTGCAATTATTGCAATTGTATTAGCTGTGTTGTTCGCTTTTAGCAAACAAATGCTTAATTCAACCGTTTCGGTTTTGCTTATTGGTTTTGTAATGGTTTTTGATTTGGTTTTGGTAGACAGAAATTATGTAAACAACAATGCCTTTGTTTCTGCTCGTCAGGTTAACGAACCATTTGCTCCAACCGAAGCCGATTTATTTATATTAAAAGATACCACGCAATTTCGCGTTTACGATTTGCAAGGCGGATTAAACAGCGCGCGAACTTCATATTTTCATCATTCATTGGGCGGTTATCACGCAGCAAAACCTTTAAAATTGCAACAGCTGTTTGATTATCAAATTTCAAAACAAAATTTTGAAGTGCTGAATATGCTGAATGTAAAATACATTTTACAACCAAGCGAAGAAGGTGTTGTCCCTTTGTTGAATGAAAATGCAAACGGAAATGCTTGGTTTGTAAAAGCTGTACAAAAAGTAAATTCGGCCGATGCCGAAATGAAAGCTTTAGATAAAACCGATACCAAATCGGTAGCTATTGTTAACGAAGCTAAGTTTCCGGAAATAACAAAAAAATTAGCTAATTTATATACGGTTGATGCCGATTCGTACATCAATTTGGTTTCATACCAACCGAATGAATTAGTTTATCATTCGTACAATTCTAAACCAACGGTAGCTGTTTTTTCAGAAATATATTATCCAAACGGATGGAACGCATATATTGATGGGAATTTAGCAGAGCATTTCGAGGCAGATTATACCTTACGTGCGCTTCAAGTACCTGAAGGTAAGCATACCATAATTTTTAAATTTGAACCTAAAGTTGTTCAAGTTGGAGGTGCCATTGCGTTAATTGCAAACCTTTTAATTTTGCTTTGCTTAGTTGGTGGCATTTATGTTGGATATAAAAAATGTGCAAAAAAACAGCCAAAAACTGCAGCGTAAGTACATGAAAAAAGTTTTAATTATAACATATTATTGGCCACCAGCAGGCGGTCCTGGCGTACAGCGTTGGCTAAAGTTTGTAAAATATTTACCAGATTTTGGTGTGCATCCTGTGGTTTATGTGCCCAAAAATCCAACGTATCCGTTGCAAGATTCAAATTTAATTTCAGATATTGATTCTAATCGAATAACCGTACTGAAACAAAAAATTTTTGAACCTTATGCTATGGCTTCTTTTTTCTCTAAAAAAGAAACCAAAAAAATTAGCTCGGGCATTATTGCGCCCGAACGCAAACAAACTTTTGCTCAAAAAGCTTTGCTTTGGATTCGCGGTAATTTTTTTATTCCTGATGCACGCGTTTTTTGGGTTAAGCCATCGGTTGCGTATTTAAGCAACTACATTAAGGAGCAACAAATAGAAACGGTTATTACAACCGGCCCGCCGCATAGCTTGCATTTAATAGGTTTACAATTAAAAAAACAAATGCCAGCAATAAAATGGATTGCAGATTTTCGAGATCCGTGGACAACCATCGGTTATTATAAAGATTTAAAACTTTCGGCTAGCTCGCATCAAAAACATAAAAAACTAGAACAACAAGTACTTAACAAAGCCGATCAAATTGTAGTTACAAGCGCAGTAACGAAAGCTGAATTTGCTGTGTTAACGCCTAAACCCATTGCGGTAATTACTAATGGTTATGATACTGAACCTATACCGCCGCAAGAATTAGATATAAAGTTTTCGTTAGCGCATATCGGATCTTTTTTATCCAAGCGTAATCCTCGCATTTTTTGGAAAGCGATTACCGAAATTCTAAAAGAAGATGCAACTTTTAAAGAGCATTTTGAGCTGAAGTTAATAGGCGCTGTTTCTCAAGAAATTATTGATACAATTGATGAGTTTAAACTGACTAAGTTTACACGTAATTTGGGTTACATTTCGCATCAGGATGCTGTGGTTGAGCAACGTAAATCACAAGTTTTGTTATTGATTGAAATTGATTCTGACGAAACCAAATGTATTATTCCTGGTAAGTTGTTTGAATATATGGTGTCGTACCGCCCAATTTTGGCTATTGGTCCTGAAGATACTGATGTAGAACAAATTATTAAAGAAACCAATACTGGGGTTTATACAACATACGATGAAAAACACAGAATTAAAGAAACTATAAAAAGTTATTATGCTTTGTTTCTGGCAAATAAACTGCATGTTTATCCTGAAGGACTAGCGCGTTATAGTCGTAAAAACTTAACTAAAAAACTTACTGAATTATTATAATTAAAAATAAAAGGCCTTAAGAAATTCTTAAGGCCTTTTACATAAAACAAATTAACTTAAATATAGGAACTTTAAATTTCTATCTATAATTCGGACGATGCTGTCTTGGCATTGGGCGTTGTGAATAATACCCATCATAACTTGCGTAAACGCTCGGTCCTTTATAATCTATAAACGTACCACCAATTTGTGCAACTTTATTGTTGCGGTGGTATAAAATAAACACATTGTTTATTCTAACAATTCTTCCAGCTCGATCGCGTTCAACCAAAATGCGATCTCTGTTATTTGTATTAATGTTTATGTTACTTCCGTTTCTGGTTGCTATATGAACCGATGTGCCTGCATTTCGGCGTAACGGCGCATAATCAAACCTTCCGTTTTTATAAACAACAAATTCAATGCCTTGTTCTACAAAAACAACTGATTTGTTTTTTGGTTTTTCTGCAGCTTGTGTTGTAAAAAAACTAAAAAGAATAAAAATATATGGGACTAACTTTTTCATAGCAATTTATATTAAATAATTATAGGTTGTTTGTTATCCGGATATTATTGCAAATACAAGATGCGTGCCAATTTAATTTTAATTCTTGTTAACAATTTATGTTTACAAGTACTATTTTATAAACAGCTGTTGTGGATAAATTACTTTTATGTATTTAGTTATTAACAAAAGTTGTTAATAAAGCTGTTTATAACCTTGTTTTTGTTGATAACTTGTTTATTTGTGTGTTAGTATTCTGTTTACGGAATAAAAAAACGCGAACCATTTGGTTCGCGTTTTTTTTATAATTTTTCTTTTAAGTATTTCCCGGTTTCAGAATTTTTATTTTTTACAATTTCTTCAGGTGTTCCAAAAGCAATTAATTGTCCGCCATTTTCTCCACCTTCGGGGCCAATATCAACAATATAATCGGCGCATTTAATTAAATCTAAATTATGTTCAATTACAATTACCGAATGTCCTTTTTCTATTAATGCATTAAAGGATTGTAGTAGTTTTTTAATATCGTGAAAATGCAATCCGGTAGTTGGCTCATCAAAAATAAATAAAACTTTTTCTTTGGTTAATCCGTGGGTTAAAAAAGTTGCTAGCTTAATACGCTGTGCTTCTCCGCCAGATAAGGTTGATGAAGATTGGCCTAGTTTTACATAACCCAACCCAACATCTTGCAACGGTTTTATTTTGTTAACAATTTTGGTTAAATCATTTTTAGTGAAAAATGTTATTGCATCATCAACCGTTAAGTTTAGAATGTCATTAATGTTATGTCCGTCAAATTGAACTTCTAAAATTTCTTTTTTAAAGCGTTTGCCGTTACATGCATCACATTCTAAATGTACGTCGGCCATAAATTGCATTTCAATGGTTACCGTTCCTTCGCCTTTACATTGTTCGCAACGACCACCATCTACATTATACGAAAAATGTTTAGGTTGGTAGTTTCTGATTTTAGAAAGGTTTTGTTTGGCAAATAAATCACGAATTTCGTCGTAAGCTTTAATATAACTTATTGGGTTAGAACGTGAGCTTTTACCAATCGGATTTTGATCTACATATTCTATAGATTGAATGTGTTTGTAACTACCTGCTAAGCTTGAAAATTGCCCTGGTTTTTCGCCCGTTCCGAACAATTCTTTTTGTAATGCAGGATGTAATATTTTTTTAACTAAGGTTGATTTACCAGAACCAGAAACACCGGTTACTACGGTTAAACAATCTAAAGGAAAAACGACATCTATATTTTTTAAGTTGTTTTCGCGAGCGCCTTTAACTTCTACAAAATTTTTGTATTTGCGACGTTTTTTAGGCACTTCGATTTCTAATCGGCCGCTTAAATATTTACCAGTTAAAGAATCGGCTTTTAAAATTTCATTAAAGGTTCCTTGGGCAACCAATTCACCACCAAAGCTGCCGGCTTCTGGACCGATATCAACAATCATATCGGCTGCTTTCATTATATCTTCATCGTGTTCAACTACAATAACGGTATTGCCTAAATCACGAAGTTTATTTAATACGGTAATTAATCTTTCTGAATCTTTAGAATGTAAACCAATACTAGGTTCGTCTAAAATGTACATAGAACCTACTAATGAACTGCCTAATGACGTTGCTAAATTGATGCGTTGCGATTCGCCACCTGATAAAGTTGATGAATTGCGGTTTAAGGTTAGATAATTTAAACCAACCTGATCTAAGAATTGTAAACGGTTGTTTATTTCTACCAACAAGCGTTTAGCAACTTGTTGGTCGTATTCGTTTAATTCTAGTTGTTGAAAAAAGGCAATAAGTTTAATGATTGGTAAATCTACCAAATCAGAAATGCTTTTATTATCAATTTTTACATAATTGGCTTCTGCACGTAAACGACGCCCGTTACATAAGTTGCATTTTGTTTTTCCGCGATAGCGAGAAAGCATGACACGGTTTTGTATTTTATAACTTTTTTCTTCTAATTCTTTAAAAAAATCGGTTAAGCCTGTAAAGTATTTATTTCCGGTCCAAAGTAAGTTTTTTTGATCGTCGGTTAATTCATAAAACGGTTTGTGAATCGGAAAATCAAATTTATAGGCATTGTTAACCAATTGTTGACGAAAATAATCCATGGTTTCACCTTTCCACGGAAAAATAGCTCCGTCAAAAACAGAAAGGCTGGTGTTACCAAAAACTAAATCTTCATCAATACCAATAGTATTTCCGTATCCATCGCATTTTGGACATGCACCATACGGATTGTTAAACGAAAATAAATGTACGTTGGGTTCTAAAAACGTGATCCCGTCGGCTTCAAATTTATTAGAGAATTCGATACGCGAATTATCAGCAACATTTTCAATAAAAAGCTGTCCTTTTCCTTCATAAAAAGCAATATCAATTGCATCAGCAATGCGGTTATAAAAATCTTCATCGTGGCGAATAACGATTCGGTCAATCACAATAAATAATTCTTTACCTAAATCATCTACCAATTCAATTTCATCCAAACGTAATGTTTCGCCGTTATCTAAGATGCGTGCAAAACCTTGTTGTAATAAAACTTTTAATTTGTTTTCTAAGGTTCTGCCTTCTTCTAACTTAATAGGTGCTAAAAGTAAATAACGATCACCTTCATTAAGCGTTTTAATGTAATTTACCACATCGGTTACCGAATGTTTTTTGACTTCGATACCAGAAATTGGCGAATATGTTTTACCAATGCGCGCAAATAACAACTTAATATAATCATAAATTTCGGTTGACGTACCTACGGTAGAACGTGCGTTAACAGTGTTAACTTTTTGTTCAATAGCAATAGCTGGTGCTATACCTTTAATATAATCTACTTTCGGTTTGTTTAATCGGCCTAAAAATTGACGTGCGTATGAAGAAAGGCTTTCTACATAACGACGTTGTCCTTCTGCAAACAAAGTTCCAAAAGCTAAGCTTGATTTACCTGATCCTGACAAGCCCGTAATTACAATAAGTTGTTTGCGTGGCAAAGCAACATCTATGTTTTTAAGGTTGTTAAGTTGTGCTCCTTTAATCAGGATGTTTTGTTTGGTATCTAAAGAATTGAAATCTGATTGCATATTGAATTCGTTTGTACAAAGATACACAAGAATTTGTTTAGGAAATAAAACTTCCTTTTTTGTAGTTAATCGATTTTTGTAATCCTTATGTAGATTAGGAATGTGTATTTTTTGTGGTTTGTACAAAACCTAATACTTTTACTGAAGAAACTAATAAAAATTAGTAAGAATCTACTTAATAAACAACTTAATTGACAAAAAATAAAAAAAACCTTAATTTTTATTAAAATATTGTTAAAAAGTTTTGTACATTTAAGTTCTTGTAATTTATAATTAAAGGGAAAGTAACTAAAAAACGAAAGCTATGGGAAACGAGCAAAATAGTGATGCAGTTTTGGTGAAGCAATACATCGAGGGAAACGAGAATGCTTTAGCTAAGTTAATCGAAAGACATCAGTCTAAGATTTATGGTTTCATCTATTCTAAAGTTATGGATAGAGATGTAACTGAAGATATTTTTCAGGATACGTTTATTAAAGTTATAAAAACTTTAAAAACGGGTTCTTATAGTGAAGAAGGAAAATTTTTACCTTGGGTTATGAGAATTTCTCACAACTTAATTGTAGATCACTTCAGAAAATCTAAAAAAATGACTTTTCAACGTGAAACAGAAGAGTTTTCTATTTTCTCAATCATTACTGATTCTGCACCTAATATTGAATCGACCATTATTAATTCGCAGATAATTAATGATTTGAAAAAATTGATTGAAGAGTTACCTAACGATCAAAAAGAAGTTTTAAATATGAGAATCTATGAAGATTTGAGTTTTAAAGAGATTTCTGAGCAAACTGGCGTGTCTATTAACACTGCGTTGGGTCGTATGCGATATGCGCTAATGAATTTGAGAAAAATTATCGAGAAGAATAATATTATTCTGAATGAATAATAATAATTTGAGAAATATTTATTACTTTTGTAATACCAAAACCTAAATTATTATTATAAAAAAATGAAAAAAAGACCTCAAGTTCTGAAAAGAAACTATGAGCCTAAGCAATCGACTTTAAGTTTTTTGCGTAATTATTCGGCTCAATTTTTTTCAGTAAAATCAAAACACATTGGCATGATATTACTTAGTAATAATTAAAATATAAAAAAACCAAGTTTTATTACTTGGTTTTTTTGTTTTTATAATAGTCTTGAATAACAGATTTTCTTCCAATAGTTGCGGTAATAATGTCTTTTTCTAAATCCCAACCTCGAGCGGGCGAATATTCACGTCCATACCAAATCATTTGTAAATGTAAATCGTTCCAAGTGCTTTCTGGAAATAAACGCTTGGCGTCTTTTTCAGTTTGAACTACGTTTTTACCATTGCTTAAATTCCAGCGGTACATTAAACGGTGAATGTGTGTATCAACCGGAAAGGCAGGCACACCAAAAGCTTGACTCATTACTACGCTGGCTGTTTTATGCCCAACAGCAGGAAGTTCTTCTAATCCTTCAAAGCTTTGCGGTACTTCACCGTTGTATTTGTCAATTAAAATTTGTGATAAATGATAAATGCCTTTCGATTTCATGGGGGATAAACCACATGGGCGAATAATATCTTGTATTTCTTCAATACTTAATTTTACCATATCAAACGGATTATCTGCTTTAGCAAATAAAATAGGTGTAATTTGATTCACTCTTACATCGGTACATTGTGCTGATAATAAAACAGCAATTAATAACGTGTAAGGATCTTTATGATTAAGCGGAATAGGAATTTCTGGATATAAAATTTGCAATGTATTTATAACAAATTCTATTTTTTCTTGTTTAGTCATTTTTGTAAATTTATATAAATTAAAACTAAAAAGTTATGTTGCATTTAAAAATTGGCGATCAAGCACCAGATTTTAATGTTCCTGATGAGAACGGTACCATTCACAACTTAAATCAATACAAAGGTAAAAAATTAGTTCTGTATTTCTATCCAAAAGCGAGTACGCCTGGTTGTACAGCCGAAGCGTGTAATTTAAGAGATAATTATGACGCATTGCTAAACCGTGGTTTTGAAGTTTTAGGCGTAAGCGCAGACGAGCAACCTAAATTACAAAACTTTATTACCAAACAGAATTTACCTTTTCATTTACTTTCTGATGTAGATAAAAAAATGTTGAATGATTACGGCGTTTGGGGACCAAAAAAATTTATGGGTAAAGAATATGACGGTATTCATAGAACAACATTTATTATTGATGAAGCTGGTATAATAACTGATATTATTACGAAAGTTAAAACTAAGGATCATTATAGTCAAATAAAGTAACTTTTTTTTGTTAAAAGTTTATATAAATTGTACATTTAAGTAATAATCAGGTATTAACTAAACTTTTAAACAATGAAGAAAATATTATTTCCGACTGATTTTTCTGAAACAGCAAACAATGCTTTTATTACAGCATTAAAAATGGCTGATTTTTTGAACTATGAAATTTTAGTTTTACACACTTACGAAATGCCTGTGATTAATTTTGGAGGTAATTTAGCTTTTGCTCCCGAAATTTATTCGACTATTGAGTTAGATACTTTTGAAAGTTTTCGCGATATAATGGCTCGCTTGCGTGACATGGCTTATGCTAATAAGTTAGATCATATTACAATTAATCATATGTTATTGCAAGGTGGTTTAATTGATACCATGAAAACCATTGTTAATGACGAAAATGTGCGATTAATTGTTATGGGAACATCAGGTACTAACGATTGGGCTAGCCGTTTATTTGGTTCTAATACGATTGATGTTATGAATCATGTACCACGAAATCTTTTAGTTATTCCAGACAACATTCAGTACCATAAAATTAGTACCATAGGGTTTACTACTAAATTTAGACCTAAGGATAAAAAAGCATTGAAAGAAGTTGTTCGAATTGCAAAAAAGGTTGGGGCAGAAGTTAGATGTTTGTACGTAAAGCCATCTAATAGTGACGTAACCGAAGAAACAATTGAACAATGGCGTGAAGATTTTAAAGATAAGGATGTGCAATTTGTTATTATTCCGCACGATGATGTGAAAGAATCTATTCACGATTTTTTAAACTTTAATCATATTGATGTTCTGGCTATGCTAAGCTACAAATCCAACTTTTTAAAAGAAGTTTTTGTTAAGCGAAATTTAGCGAAAGAAATTATTGGAGAAATTAAAATTCCGTTATTAGCCATTCGTGCAGATTATAAAGAATAAAAAAAGCCAGCTTTAAGCTGGCTTTTTTTATTCTTTATATTTTTAGTTATTTAACATAACTGGCATAACAAGCATAGTAACCGTTTCGCCCTCATCTAATCCGTCAATCGGAGTTAGAATTCCAGCACGGTTTGGTAATGACATTTCAATCTGAACTTCATCAGCTTGTAAGTTTGTAAGCATTTCTGTTAAAAACTTTGAGTTGAAACCAATTTGAATATCATCACCTTGGTAATCACAATTTAAACGTTCTTCTGCTTTGTTAGAAAAATCAATATCTTCAGCAGAAATGTTTAATTCGTTACCAGCAATTTTTAAACGAATTTGGTGTGTTGTTTTGTTAGAGAAAATAGCAACACGTTTTACAGAGCTTAAAAGCTCGGTACGATTCATAATTAAACGATTCGGATTTTCTTTAGGAATAACCGCTTCGTAATTAGGATATTTACCGTCAATTAAACGACAAGTTAACTTGTAATTATCAAATTTAAAAGATGCGTTGGCATCGTTGTATTCAATCGTAATTTCGCTGTTAGAAGTTGCTAAAATACCTTTTAAAATGTTTAAAGGCTTTTTAGGCATAATAAATTCTGCTTTTTGTGCAGAAGTTACATCAGTACGAGCGTATTTAACCAGTTTATGTGCATCTGTTGCAACAAATGTTAAACCTGTTGTAGCGAATTGAAAAAATACGCCTGACATAACCGGACGTAAATCGTCGTTACCCGCAGCAAAAATTGTTTTACTAATTGCTGTAGAAAGTACATCTGCCGGAACTATGGTATTAGAAGGATCTTCTAATTCTACAGGTTTCGGAAATTCTTCTCCTTTTGCATAAGCTAATGCGTAGCTACCAGAATTAGAATTAATTTCTATGGTATTATTATCTAGAACCGTAAATGTTAACGGTTGTTCTGCAAAAGTTTTTAAAGTTTCTAAAAGTAATTTTGCTGGTACAGCAATAACCCCTGTATTAGAACTATTAACTTCTAAAACTGCCGACATGGTAGTTTCTAAATCTGAAGCTGATACTTTTAAAGTGTTTTTATTTAATTCGAATAAAAAATTATCCAAAATAGGTAATGTGTTACTGTTGTTTATAACACCTTGTAAAACTTGTAATTGTTTTAAAAAATATGAGCTAGATACAATAAATTTCATAGATAAAAATATTTTTTTAATGCAAAAAATGCCTACTGCAATTTAGGTTTTTAATTTATGTTTTACAAAATTATTTTACGTACATTTTTTTACGCAAGTAAATGAAAATCAGTCCAAAAATCAAGATTATACCAATAGGTATGGTAATGGTTATGATTTGAATCGTCGTGTAATTTTTATAAACACGCTCTTTATCTAACAAAGGTAAACTTACATCTTTTGCTCTGATATCTAACAAGCCAACATCGTCTAACAAATAGTTTACACTGTTTAATACAAAATCTTTATTCCCGAATAAAATGCTTGAAAAATAATCATAACCCAACTCGCGTGGTACACCATTTTGATCGATTTGGTTTTTTATCACATCGCCGTCGGCAACCACAATCATTTTACCTTCTTTGTCTGTAATTTCTTTAAACGTAGGATCTTTAAACGGTAGCACACGATTTTTGTACATCGATTCAAAATTACCTTCAACTAAAACGGCTAACGGAATAAATCCATTGACGTAATCTGCAGGATCGGGCTGAGGTTCATCAACCAAATCTAAAGAAACCACAAACGGTGTTCCGATGGCTTTTGAATATTGCGAAGAATTTAATAGAACCGTTTTGTTCAGCTTTCCTTTTAAAATTTCAATCGGATTGGCAAAATCAAACTTAATTCCATCAACATTTTTTACAATTGGATGATAGTCAAAAGATGCTGCAGTTATATTAATCGTATCTTTTACATAGCTTTTTGCTGGATAAACGTAAGGAGCCAACTTCCACGGATATTGTTCGTATTGGGTTTGGCTGCCCATTTCACCGCTCGCTAATTTTATTGGCGTAGCATATTCATCTTTAATCAGCATGGGTTTGATGCGAATGCCTTGTTTAAAAAAGAAATCGTCTAAATTCAGATTTCTCGGATAAGCCAATGTACTTCCGTTTTCGTTGTACAAGCTATCCATATCAGCCTGAACTGCATCAATAAACCAAAGCGATTTTCCGCCGTTTACCATGTACTGATCTAAAACTAATTTTTGCTGATCGGTAAAAGGTTTGGTTGGTTTGGCTACCACAACCAAATCGTAAGTTTCTAAATCTTGTAATGTTTTATTAGGATTGATAGCTACCGAATCTAAAGTAAAAGGTGCAATATGATAATTTTCGCGAACAGCTATTAAGAAATCGGCAATTTGTAAATCGTGCAATTCGCCAACATCTTTAATTACTGCAATTTTTTTAGATTTTTCTTGTGTAATTTTCTGAATAGCTTCGGCAATAGCATATTCTAAATGTTGTACCGAGCTAATAACTTTTTCTTGCGTTGTTGCGCCCATCATATTTTTTAACAACTGAATGCGCGCCGATTGTTCGCCATAATTGGCAATGGCCCAAGGAAAAACAAGCTGTTGAGATTGTTTGCCTTTATCATCAACCGTTACCGTTATGGGTTTTAAGCCCAAACTAAAAAGTTCTTGCACCACCTGATCTTCTTTACCTTCTTCTTCATCCATCGGATTAACAAAGGTGAATTGAATGTTTGAGTTGTAGGCAGAAAATTCTTCAAGCATTTGCTTGGTTTCGTATTGCAAACGTTTAAATTCAGCCGGAAAGTTTCCGTCCAATAAAACATCTATAAATAGTGGTTGTGTAACTTGTTCTATAATTTTATGTGAAGCCGCAGATAATGTATATCGTTTGTCAGAAGTTAAATCGAAGCGTTTAAAAATAATTAGAGAAACCAAATTTGCAACAACTAAAACGGCAACAACGGTTACAAATTTACCTAAGGCTTTTTTATTTGATGCTTTCATTATGCTTTTAAAGTTTTTAATTTATACACGGTTGCTGCAATAAAAAACACAGTAACCGATGTAAAATAAATAATATCTCGCGAATCTATAACCCCACGGCTAATGCTAGAATAATGGTTTTGTAAGCTAAAATAACGTAAGGTTTGCCCAAAACTACCCATTAAGTTCGCTACAGCATCCAAGCCATAAAATAAAATAAAGCATAAAACTACCGCCAAAATAAAAGCAACAATCTGATTTTCTGATAGCGTTGAGGTAAAAACACCAACAGCAGTATAAGCAGCAATTAAAAAACACAAACCAAAGTACGAGCCCAATGTGCTGCCCATATCCATGTAATTGTCTAAGTAGGTATAATCTTGTATAACCCAAACATAAATTAGTGTTGGAATTATGGCGATTAAAATAAGCACAAAAGCACCTAAAAATTTACCCATAACAATTTGTGTTAACGATAGCGGTTTAGTAAATAGCAATTCAATTGTACCTAATTTTAATTCGTCCGAAAAACTTTTCATGGTAGTTGCCGGAATTAAAAATAGCAAAACCCATGGTGCTAAAGTAAAAAACGGACTTAAGTCGGCAAATCCACCATTTAAAATGTTGTATTCTCCTTCAAAAACCCATAAAAATAAACCATTTATAAGTAAAAAAATAAGTAAAACTAGATAACCAATGGGCGATCCAAAAAACGCTTTTATTTCGCGTAGCATTAATGCCTTCATGTTTTATTTTTTAAATAATTAGGGTAATGAGCTTAGCTTGTCCACACTCCAAGCTTCTGGCTTATCGTTAAAAAATTGTTTGGTGTATGCCCAAACTTGTTTAAATAAATCTGACTTTCTGTAGTTTTCTAAATCTTCTACATCATTCCAAATGCTATAGGTAAAAAATATGCACGGGTTTTCTTTATCCTGATATAATTCTAAAAAATTATTTCCCGGATAATTTCTAATTTTTTCTTTTACTTCATTAAAGTTTTCTAAAAACAAAGGAATTTTATCTTCATGAAAACTTAATTTAACTAAGCGTATAAACATAATGGTGGTAAAATTTAAAATTGAGGTTCTTTTTTTAAGGGCTCAAAAAAAGTAACGCGAACGGCACTGCCTTGTGTTAAACCAAGTAACGATTTTGCTCCGCCAATGGTTTTGGGGTTTGCTTTGTAAATGGCAATTTCTAAATGCTGAGTCGAGTTAAACAGCGCCAAAACATTTCCTTCACGGGTTTTTAAAACTTCTTCGTTTTCTACTTCAAAATCCGAATAATTTTTATGTATGCGTCCAATTTTTTTGGTGCCAAACGAAACGTAAAAATCGCGTCCTTTAGCAACATCACGTACTTGGTTTTTTGTAATATTGGTAATACAATTACCGTAATTGTCGGTGTAAATAACCTGGCCGTATAAAGCCGAATTATCTGCAGCAACATTAGCTTGGGGTACAATAATTTCTTTTAAAGCTTTAATTGGGCGCCCAATAACATCCAAATTTCCACCTTTAGCCAAATGGCTGGCAACAATGAGTAATATATCCATGGCACTGGTATCTTCGTCATACCGATGATGAATATTAATCTCGTATAGTTTTTCAGGTTGGTATTTGTGTGTTAAAAAAGATAAAACCCCGTTATCTGCAGCAATAAAATATTGATCTTGCCATAACATAACAACGTGGCGGTTAAAAGCTGTTTTTTCGCAATCCACACCAATTACATGAACGGTGCCTTTAGGGAAATTAGCATAAGCACTTTCTATAACATAACTAGCTTCTTGCACGTTAAACAAATCAATATCGTGCGAAATGTCTACAATAATAAAATCTCTATTTTCACTTAACAAGCGCCCTTTCACAGCACCCACATAGTGGTCTTTGTGTCCAAAATCGGTTGTTAAAGTTATAATAGCATTCATTTTTTATTATTTTGTAGTACAAATTATGATAAAAAAGTTAAATTTGAGCAATACAAAGCTAACTTATTTTTTAATTAAATCTAAAGCTTTTGAACGAAAGAATAATTGAACTTACAGATATTACACCAAAGGATTTTTGGGGTACTAACGATAAAAATTTAGAGGTAATAAAAGCGCTTTATCCCAAACTTAAAATCGTGGCACGCGACACGTTTCTAAAAGTTTATGGCGATAAAGAAACTTTAGACGAATTCGAAGTTCGTATACAACGCCTAGCCAATCATTTCATCCGTTACAACGCAATTAATACCAATGTTATTGAGCGCATCATTCAATCGGGGCATCAAGAACTCGAAAAAATGGATTCGCGCGATCAAATTTTGGTACATGGTGTTGGGGGGAAAATTGTAAAAGCCATGACGCCCAATCAACAAAAATTGGTTGATTTTGTTAAGAAAAACGATATGGTGTTTGCTGTTGGTCCGGCCGGAACCGGAAAAACATATACCGGAGTTGCGCTTGCGGTTAAAGCATTAAAAGAAAAACAAGTTAAACGCATCATTTTAACTCGTCCGGCAGTTGAGGCAGGTGAAAACCTAGGTTTCCTACCGGGTGATATGAAAGAAAAGTTGGATCCGTATATGCAACCCTTGTACGATGCGTTGCGCGATATGCTGCCGCCATCAACTTTAGAAGATTATATTACCAAAGGCATCATTCAAATAGCGCCCTTGGCATTTATGCGCGGTCGTACTTTAGATAACGCCTTTGTAATTTTAGACGAAGCCCAGAATACAACCCATTCTCAAATGAAAATGTTTTTAACCCGTATGGGTAAAAATGCTAAATTCATTATCACCGGCGATCCTGGTCAGGTAGATTTGCCACGTAAAACAACCTCTGGTCTAAAAGAAGCGCTTTTGGTGTTAAAAGATGTTGAAGGAATTGGAATTTTATATCTCGACGATAAAGATATCGTACGCCACATATTAGTAAAACGCATTGTTGCTGCGTACAAACGCATCGAAAATCAAGAGTAAAACCCTGTGTTCTACTTTTTTCGTTTATGTGTGTCCCTCGTATCCTCGGGTCGGGCTTTTCGCTTTATCTTTTCGGGTCAATTTCAAAAAGCATCACTTTTTACCACCATAAGCTAGCTTCAAAACACAAAATGTTACCCATTTTTCGCCCCTCAAAGGATACCGCATCAATCCCTCACGCGCGCTGCCAACCAAAAAAGCATTTTTTTGAGGGCTAACCCTTCACAAAATGAACGTTTTAAAAAATAGTTTATAAAAAGATGCATTTTTATTTGTTTGCGATAAGAAAAAGGTACTATCTTTGCCATCGCAAACAAGGATATATGCCTTGTTTTTTTATCTAAAGTTCATAAACCTATTGTAATCTTCAAAAGGCTTTTAAAATCGGCTAAAACCGGTTAAAAAAGAAGGGAAAAAATATTTTTCTAAAAAAGTTTTGTAAGATTAAAAATAAGTTTTACTTTTGCACTCGCAACTGTGAAAAACACGGGTTGCGCTAAAAAAGAAGTAACGATTACGTTCATTGATATATTGAATTGACAGCAAAAAAATAAGAGAGTAATCTCGTATTAAAGAACAAAGACCTAGCAATCGTACAATAATAAAAATATACGATGAAGAGTTTGATCCTGGCTCAGGATGAACGCTAGCGGCAGGCCTAACACATGCAAGTCGAGGGGTAGAGGCAGCTTGCTGTTTTGAGACCGGCGCACGGGTGCGTAACGCGTATGCAACCTACCTTATACTAAGGAATAGCCCAGAGAAATTTGGATTAACGCCTTATGGTGTTTTAGATTGGCATCAATATAAGACTAAAGATTACGGTATAAGATGGGCATGCGTCCCATTAGTTAGTTGGTAAGGTAACGGCTTACCAAGACGATGATGGGTAGGGGTCCTGAGAGGGAGATCCCCCACACTGGTACTGAGACACGGACCAGACTCCTACGGGAGGCAGCAGTGAGGAATATTGGTCAATGGAGGCAACTCTGAACCAGCCATGCCGCGTGCAGGAATAAGGTCCTATGGATTGTAAACTGCTTTTGTATAGGAAGAAACCATCCCTTGCGAGGGGTCTTGACGGTACTATACGAATAAGGATCGGCTAACTCCGTGCCAGCAGCCGCGGTAATACGGAGGATTCGAGCGTTATCCGGAATCATTGGGTTTAAAGGGTCCGTAGGCGGCCTAGTAAGTCAGTGGTGAAAGTTTGCAGCTTAACTGTAAAATTGCCATTGAAACTGCTGGGCTTGAATTTTTGTGAAGTAACTAGAATATGTAGTGTAGCGGTGAAATGCATAGATATTACATGGAATACCAATTGCGAAGGCAGGTTACTAACAAAGTATTGACGCTGATGGACGAAAGCGTGGGTAGCGAACAGGATTAGATACCCTGGTAGTCCACGCCGTAAACGATGGATACTAGTTGTTCGGTTTTCGGACTGAGTGACTAAGCGAAAGTGATAAGTATCCCACCTGGGGAGTACGAACGCAAGTTTGAAACTCAAAGGAATTGACGGGGGCCCGCACAAGCGGTGGAGCATGTGGTTTAATTCGATGATACGCGAGGAACCTTACCAGGGCTTAAATGTAGATTGACGTATTTGGAAACAGATATTTCTTCGGACAATTTACAAGGTGCTGCATGGTTGTCGTCAGCTCGTGCCGTGAGGTGTCAGGTTAAGTCCTATAACGAGCGCAACCCCTGTCGTTAGTTGCCATCGAGTGATGTCGGGAACTCTAACGAGACTGCCAGTGTAAACTGCGAGGAAGGTGGGGATGACGTCAAATCATCACGGCCCTTACGTCCTGGGCCACACACGTGCTACAATGGCCGGTACAGTGAGCAGCCACTACGCGAGTAGGAGCGAATCTACAAAACCGGTCACAGTTCGGATCGGAGTCTGCAACTCGACTCCGTGAAGCTGGAATCGCTAGTAATCGGATATCAGCCATGATCCGGTGAATACGTTCCCGGGCCTTGTACACACCGCCCGTCAAGCCATGGAAGCTGGGGGTACCTGAAGTCGGTGACCGCAAGGAGCTGCCTAGGGTAAAACTAGTGACTGGGGCTAAGTCGTAACAAGGTAGCCGTACCGGAAGGTGCGGCTGGAACACCTCCTTTCTAGAGAAGTATTGATAGGTTCAACTTTATATTGAAATTACTCTCGCTGTTAGTTCAAAAATTTATAAGTAAAATACAGAGTCTCGTAGCTCAGCTGGTTAGAGTACTACACTGATAATGTAGGGGTCCCCAGTTCGAGTCTGGGCGGGACTACTATTTTGTTTATAGATAAAAAAGGAAATTCTAGGGTTGGGTGTTGAGATACTATCAACAAGGATTCAACATTCACATAGAAGAATGGGGGATTAGCTCAGCTGGCTAGAGCGCCTGCCTTGCACGCAGGAGGCCATCGGTTCGACTCCGATATTCTCCACGATTTTAGATAAATATCTAAATAACCGTTCATTGACATATTGCAATAGAAAATACAAACAAAAAGTAGAAAGAAAAAAAATAATTTTTTTACAGTAGAACGCAAGTTCTGTGTAGAAAACTCATACATAAGCAAATTAAGGGCGTATGGGGGATGCCTAGGCTCTCAGAGGCGATGAAGGACGTGATAAGCTGCGAAAAGCTACGGGGATTGGCACACACGAATAGATCCGTAGATATCCGAATGGGGCAACCTGTCTAGTTGAAGACTAGTCACATCGAAAGATGAGCAAACCCGCTGAACTGAAACATCTAAGTAGGCGGAGGAGAAGAAAACAAGAGTGATTCCGTAAGTAGTGGCGAGCGAACGCGGAACAGCCCAAACCAATATTGTTACGGCAATATTGGGGTTGTAGGACCACGATATTTTATGCAAAGCGAATTAGAATAACCTGGAAAGGTTAACCGAAGAGGGTGATAGTCTCGTATAAGTAAGCGATGTAATAGATAGTGGTATCCTGAGTAGGTCGGGGCACGTGAAACCCTGATTGAATTTGCCGGGACCATCCGGTAAGGCTAAATACTCCTGAGAGACCGATAGTGAACCAGTACCGTGAGGGAAAGGTGAAAAGAACCGTGAATAACGGAGTGAAATAGATCCTGAAACCATACGCTTACAAGCGGTCGGAGCCCTTTTATGGGGTGACGGCGTGCCTTTTGCATAATGAGCCTACGAGTTACCGTTGCTGGCAAGGATAAGCACTTTAGGTGTGGATCCGTAGCGAAAGCGAGTCTTAATAGGGCGCTTTAGTCAGTAGTGGTAGACGCGAAACCGTGTGATCTACCCATGGACAGGTTGAAGTTTAGGTAACACTAAATGGAGGACCGAACCCGTTGACGTTGAAAAGTCTTGGGATGATCTGTGGGTAGGGGTGAAAGGCCAATCAAACTCGGAAATAGCTCGTACTCCCCGAAATGCATTTAGGTGCAGCGCTGTTTTAGTTTATTAGAGGTAGAGCTACTGATTGGATGCGGGGGCTTCACCGCCTACCAATTCCTGACAAACTCCGAATGCTAATAAATGTTTTACAGCAGTGAGGGCATGGGTGCTAAGGTCCATGTCCGAGAGGGAAAGAACCCAGACCATCAGCTAAGGTCCCCAAATGTATACTAAGTTGAAAAAACGCGGTTTGTTTGCTTAGACAGCTAGGATGTTGGCTTGGAAGCAGCCATTCATTTAAAGAGTGCGTAACAGCTCACTAGTCGAGCGAACGAGCATGGATAATAATCGGGCATAAGTATACTACCGAAGCTATGGATTTGCGCTAAGCGCAAGTGGTAGGGGAGCATTCTAAACTGGGTTGAAGGTGTACTGTGAGGTATGCTGGACTGTTTAGAAAAGCAAATGTAGGCATAAGTAACGATAAGGAGGGCGAGAAACCCTCCCGCCGTAAGACTAAGGTTTCCTGAGCTATGCTAATCAGCTTAGGGTTAGTCGGGACCTAAGGCACACCCGAAGGGGGACGTCGATGGCCAACGGGTTAATATTCCCGTACTTCTAATAATTGTGATGGGGTGACGGAGTGATGAAAGCACCGCGGACTGACGGAATAGTTCGTTAAAGTACGTAACTATAGGACTTGTAGTAAAATGCGCAGGTCTTGGTGAAATACGATAGTACACAAAATCTTCGGATGGCGTGATAGTGTGCCTAAGGGCTTCCAAGAAAAACCTCTAAACATAGATTATTAGAACCCGTACCGTAAACCGACACAGGTAGTCGAGGAGAGTATCCTCAGGCGCTCGAGAGATTCATGGCTAAGGAATTAGGCAAAATAGACCTGTAACTTCGGGAGAAAGGTCGCCAGCAGCAATGCTGGCCGCAGTGAAAAGGTCCAGGCGACTGTTTATCAAAAACACAAGGCTTTGCAAAATCGTAAGATGACGTATAAGGTCTGACACCTGCCCGGTGCTGGAAGGTTAAGAGGAGATGTTATTCGCAAGAAGAAGCATTGAATTGAAGCCCCAGTAAACGGCGGCCGTAACTATAACGGTCCTAAGGTAGCGAAATTCCTTGTCGGGTAAGTTCCGACCTGCACGAATGGTGTAACGATCTGGACACTGTCTCAGCCATGAGCTCGGTGAAATTGTAGTAACGGTGAAGATGCCGTTTACCCGCAGTGGGACGAAAAGACCCTGTGCACCTTTACTATAGCTTAGTATTGTTCTTGGATAAGTGATGTGTAGGATAGGTGGGAGACTATGAAGTGGCGTCGCTAGGCGTTGTGGAGTCATTGTTGAAATACCACCCTTTGCTTATCTGAGGTCTAACTCTGCGTTGCAGAGGACATTGCTTGGTGGGTAGTTTGACTGGGGTGGTCGCCTCCAAAAGAGTAACGGAGGCTTCTAAAGGTTCCCTCAGTACGCTTGGTAACCGTGCGTAGAGTGCAATGGCATAAGGGAGCTTGACTGAGAGACATACAGGTCGATCAGGTACGAAAGTAGAGCATAGTGATCCGGTGGTTCCGCATGGAAGGGCCATCGCTCAAAGGATAAAAGGTACGCCGGGGATAACAGGCTGATCTCCCCCAAGAGCTCATATCGACGGGGGGGTTTGGCACCTCGATGTCGGCTCGTCACATCCTGGGGCTGGAGAAGGTCCCAAGGGTTGGGCTGTTCGCCCATTAAAGTGGCACGCGAGCTGGGTTCAGAACGTCGTGAGACAGTTCGGTCTCTATCTACTGTGGGCGTTAGAAATTTGCGTGGATCTGATTCTAGTACGAGAGGACCGAATTGGACTAACCTCTGGTGTATCAGTTGTGCCGCCAGGTGCATCGCTGAGTAGCTACGTTGGGCAGGGATAAGCGCTGAAAGCATATAAGCGCGAAACCCACCACAAGATTAGATTTCTTTAAAGGGTCGTTGTAGATGACAACGTTGATAGGCTATAGATGTAAAGGCAGTAATGTCATAGTCGAGTAGTACTAATAACCCGTAAGCTTATGTATTTGTCTCCTGCTGAAATTAAGTAGGCAGGAGGACTTCTTTCTAATAAAAGTAGAAGAGTTTGTATAGAACAACTATTGTAATAGGGTCAACCATATATTGCTAGATATAGCAAACCGATTTAAGGTGGTTATTGCAACGAGGCTCACCTCTTCCCATCCCGAACAGAGAAGTTAAGCTCGTTAGCGCAGATGGTACTGCATTTATGTGGGAGAGTATGTCGCTGCCTTTTTTTAAAAACCTTAATGTATTTAAAAATAGATTAAGGTTTTTTGTATCGGGCGATTAGCTCAGCTGGTTCAGAGCACCTCGTTTACACCGAGGGGGTCAGGGGTTCGAATCCCTTATCGCCCACCGAGAGAAGAACTCCTCATCAGAAATGATGAGGAGTTCTTGGTTTTTAATAATTGTGAATCTGAGATTATTTAGTGAATGTATTTTGTATATAAATTTATTTTACACATTTCACTTTTAATCTATTATGACTCTAATTGTGGATTGGTTAATGTAAATTATATCTTTTGATATGGATGCTTAAAATCTCTAAAAGAAACTCCATTAATTAAAGGATTACCGCACTGCCATTCCATAGTATAAATAGTGTCTTTTTTTCGTATTTCTACAACAGGAGAATCTTTCTTCTTAACAAGCGTATCTCCTTTTTCACAAAAACTTTCGATAATATCATACCATCTATAATTATATGCTTTAATCAGAGTATCTTTTTGTGTATTTAAATTCTTTCCTACCAAATTATAATACCATGTTCCGTCACCAGCTAAATTCTCAGGTTTTTTACACAAGAGAAGATTATAATCTTCCTCTGAAGTTATTTTAGTCATTTTATCACAATTTTCCTTCTCTAAAAAACAAGAAGATAACAAAATACTAACTAATAAGCTTAAATATATTCGATTCATTAATTATGGTTTGATTGATTTTACATAATTTTTAAAATTACTTATTATCTCAGAAGATGAGTACGTTTTTGATTCTCCCATCCGAATTCCTCCTCCAAGTCCAAAACTTACCTTATTAGATCCAATTCCTTCACTAGGTCTTGAATGTCCAAATGTAACACCATATCCTCCATTAATATCATTACTTGCCCCTGATATCCCATTGAAAAGATTTACATTTGAGTTAGTTTTTTCATAAAAATCCATAGTTGCAGAAAATGAGGGTAAATAACTAGAAATATCTCCAGAACTAAACCCTACAGCTCCCGAATATGAAAAAAACATGTCAAAATTATTTCTTGCGTCGCGAACTACACTTATCCCAAAAGAAGAACCAAATGCTGATAAGTTAGTAGAAAAGCCAATTCCATCTGGATTATAAGGGCCATATATTCCTGACGGGACCTTTATAATATTTTTTTAAATAGTCATTAAAAGGATTTAAATTTAAACTATAATCTTGATTTATAGATTCTGTGGTGCCATCTGAATTATTAGAATTAGTAATTTCAATACTATTCATAATATTTCCATATTGTTCATTTCCCCAATTTTGTCCATTATAGGTTACCTGCCCATAATCTGGGTGGTCAAAAACATCTCCTATACTTGCGTTATCAGGGCAACCGTCACACTCTGGAGCCATACCTGTAGGGTCGGTATATCGGACGGGGTTGCTAAAGGTATAACTATATGGACTCCAACTCGGGAACATTTCGGCTAATGGGTCAACATTCATCCAACGTCCTAAAGCAGCATCGTAATTACGAGCCCCGTAATCATACCAGTTAAGCCCTAATTCATCTTGTAACTCTTTGCCGTTATATTTATACTTATAACTTGGTGTTTGATTTGGACTACCATATCCTTTATGTTTTAAAACAAAAGGATAGTAATTATTCGTATCAACAATGGTTAAATTATTTGTATTTACGACAGTTTCATCATATTTATAAGAAACGCGCACGTTATCTAAATGTTCTGAGTAGTTGTAAATATATTCAAAATTATATTTGTTTCTATATTTTTAAATTGTCAATAAAAAGCAACATGCTTTGATGCGTTATAAGTGCTTGTTTTTCAGTTTGCGTTTATTGTTTGTTAGTTATGTTGATATTATTTTATTTTAGGCTTGTTGTTTTAATTTATGCTTAGTTATATGAGATTAAACTCTTGCCTAAGAGTTGTCGAACTCTTGCTTAAGAGTTGTTGAACTCTTGCTTAAGAGTTGCCGAAGTCTTGCTTAAGAGTTTACTAAAACCTACGCAGGCAGTTTTTGCGTTAGGGATAGTAGCGGTGTCCTTTTATGTAACGGAGTGGAATAAAAGATAAAGCGGATAGCCCGACCCGAGCTATCCGCTTTATGCATATTTGTATTATTTTGTGTGCGAGGGTAACGCGCTTATTTTATTTTTCGCCGTCCCATTCGGCATAAAATTGTGCTAAAAAGGTTAGCATGTATTGGTGGCGTTGTTCGGCTATTGTTTTACCGGTTGGTGTGTTCATTAAATCTTTTAAAAGCAGTAGCTTTTCGTAAAAGTGATTGATGGTTGACCCACGATGCTTTTTATATTCTTCTTTGGTCATGTTTAGTTTTGGATCGTGACCCGGTAGGTGAATGGGGTTGTTTTTGTAACCACCGTAATTAAAGGCACGTGCAATACCAATGGCTCCGATTGCATCTAAACGATCGGCATCTTGTACGATTTGTAATTCGATTGAATTGAATGTGCGATTAAAATTGCCGCCCTTAAACGATATGTTTTCAATAATTTTTACGACATGATTAATTACTTCTGGATCGGCATTTTGGCTTTCTAAAAAGGCTTGAGCAGTTTTAGGTCCAATAGTTTCGTCACCGTTATGAAATTTGCTGTCGGCAATGTCGTGTAAAAGGGCAGCTAATTGTACTACTAAAAGATTACACGGTTCGTTTTGCGCAATTAATTGGGCGTTGTTGTACACACGTTCTATATGATAAAAATCGTGGCCCGATTCAACATTTTCTAGTGTTTGTTTTACGTATGTTATGGTGTTTGTAAGTAAGCTCATAATTTTAAAAAAATAAAAAAGGTTGGTAATATTACCAACCTTTAAATTTACTATTTATTTTACTAATGATGGGTTAACCCATTTAAAAATATGTGGTTCTTGTGGTACTACCAGGCGTTCTGCCAATCTGGTCATGCGGTCTGGTAATTTCATTAAATATTCGCGGGCTTTTTCGGCTTCGTCTGTTAAGCCGTTAATTTTATCAATTTCCCATTTGTCGATTAGTTTACGTAAAATTTCTACATAATCTAACGCAGTATAAACGCCTAAACGTTGTGCTGAGTTTGAGAAGTTAACAAAAGCCGAACCTTTTTCGCCACCCGATTCACGAATTAAATTGGCTGGCATAACAATGTTTTTTTTCATCATGTAATGAAAAGCTAACATCATTTGAGAAGGATCTACTTTAAATATTTTATTAACAAACTCTGAATATGCGTGGTGGTGACGCATTTCGTCGCCGGCAATCATTTTACAAAGTTTAGAAAGTTTTTTATCTCCGTATTGCTTTGCAATTTGTGATACGCGGTTGTGCGAAATGTAGGTAGCTAACTCCTGAAAACTTGTAAATACAAAGTTTTTGTATGGATCGCGATCGGCACCGTTGTCAAACCCGTCGTTTAATAAATGATGCGTTGTAACTTCTACCTCGCGCATATTTACTTTACCAGAAAGGTATAAATAGCGGTTTAATAAATCGCCATGTCGGTTTTCTTCTCCGGTCCAGTTTCTAAACCATTTTGCCCAACCGTTTTCGCGACCATTTTCTTCGCGTTGGTTGATGCCATCTAAATCTAATAACCAAGATTCGTATGTTGGTAAAGCTTCTTCAGTAATGGTATCGCCTACTAAAACTACCCAAAAATCATAAGGTAATTCTTTTGCGATTTCTCTTAATTCTTTTACTTCGTCTAAAAAAGTATCAGATTGCGAGTTTGGCAACAAATCTGTTGGCTGCCAAATTTTTTCTACAGGAAGTAAAAACTGATCTAGAAACGCATCTACGTTTTTTTCTAGAAACTGCATTACCTCTAAGCGCACGTTTTGTATAGACATATTGTTAGTTTTTAATGTCGCTGATAATTTTATCTTTTGTTGTTTGAAAAAGTTGTTCAAACGGATAATCTTTAACAGCTAGTGGTTCGTGAATTTTGAGTTTTATGTTTGTTCCTAATCCCATCGGAAAGTTACCATAACGCAACATTTTCCATGAGTTATTAATAGTAATTGGTACTACATATGCACTGGGTGCGTATTTACATAATATTTTTAATCCGTTTTCAGAAAAATGCTTTGGTTGTCCGGTTCTGCTTCGGGTTCCTTCAGGAAATATTACGGCAGAGCGGTTGTATTTTTCTATATATTGGCTCATGCCTTTAATAACCGGCAAGGCTTGTTTAGGATCTTTTCTGTTAATTAAAACGCTACCGCCATATTTTAAATTAAACGATACTGACGGGATGCCTTTACCTAATTCAATTTTAGCAATAAACTTTGGATGCCATTGGTTTAGCATCGAAATAATACCAACAATATCAAAAAGCGATTGATGGTTGGCTACAAAAATGATAGGTGCGTTTGTCGGAATTTTTTCGCGCCCTTCTATGCTGTAACTACTAAAAATTAAATAAGCCGATTTGGCTAAAAAAAAGTTTAAAATATCTACACTTTTTTTATGTGCTTGGTAGCCGAATAGTTTTAAACAAACCCATTGTATGGGCTGAAAAATAACTAATAAAATAACTAAAGCAATTACATAAAGAATTGAAAATGGGTAGGATATTATTTTTTTCATTCTGGTTAATTATTAAGCAAATATAGGCTTTTAAATAAAAAAACCACGTTAAAACGTGGTTTTTATGAATCAAATGTTTGTTTTAACTAACAAAATTCGTTGTATGCGTCTTGTAAATTTTCAGCAATTAATTCTGCCGGACGTCCTTCAATGTGATGACGTTCTAACATGTGCACCAATTCACCATCTTTAAACAAAGCAATTGCTGGAGATGATGGAGGGAATGGGAACATTTTTTCACGAGCTGCATCTACCGCTTCTCTGTCAACACCTGCAAAAACCGTTACTGCTTGTGCCGGTTTTTTAGCATTGTTTAAACTTGCAATTGCTCCTGGACGTGCGTTACGAGCTGCACAACCACAAACCGAGTTAACAACAACTAAAGTTGTTCCGGTTTTATCAATTGCATTTTGTACTTCTTCTGCGGTATATAATTCTTGAAAACCAGCGTTTACTAATTCGTCACGCATTGGCTTAACCATTTCTGCTGGATACATAATTTATTCGTTTTAATTTAATTACAAATTTACGCATAAATTTAAAATTAAAATCAATAAAAAACGAATCTTCTGGATTTTATCTGTTCCAAAAAATTCGTTTTGTTATTTTATTCTTTATTTTTTACTTAAAAACGGTAGTTAAGTGCTACTGCCATATTGAATGGATCGATTTGGTTGATGTAACCACCTCTGAAATAAGAATTTAATCCTACTTGATCGGTAACGTTGTTTAAGAACACACGTGCTTCCATTTTTTTGTACGTATAACCAACTTGGAAATTTAAAGTTGTGTACGATGGCATGTTAAAAGGAGCAATTCCGCCATAATTTCCGTGCCCGTCTGGTGCTAACGAATATTCGTTTACTGGTCTGTCACCTACGTAATATAAACCTGCACTTACGCTTAAACCTTTTAAAGCTGTTTTACTAAATTTATATTGTGCCCAAAAGTTTGCAGTATGTTCTGGAGCATTCATTGGTGCTGATCCGTTTACGTAAGATGGTGAATTTTTATAACGTGCATCTAACCATGCGTAACCAAACATAACTGTAATATCGTTTGTAATACGTCCGTTAATTTCTGTTTCAATACCATCGCGCACTAAATCACCTGCTTTAAAGTAATAACCGGTTGTAACGCTAGATCCTGGTAAATATTCGCTATTAGATAAGTTTGCGGTATTGATGTGGAAATAGGTAAAGTTGAAACGTAATTTATTATCTAACCAATCTGATTTAATCCCGGTTTCGAATTGGTTGGTTGTAGATGGACCAATTTTTTCGCCATTTGCCATTAGGTTACTTGCAGAACGTAAGCTGGTTGAGTTGGTATATGAACCAAAAACGTTAAAGTTTTTAAATGGTGTTACAATTACCCCAACGCTCGGATTCCAAGCACTTTCACGACGTCCGCTTACTCCCGTTCTATCTTCAGTATTAATAACTGAATAACGTAAACCTAAAGTTGCTTTTAAGTATTTATTAAACTCAATAACGTCTTGAAATAAAATTCCAAATGTGTTGTAGCTAGCTATTACATTTCCGCTTTCTTGAAACGAAACTTTGTATGGGTTTACAGCGCCATTTGCGTCTGTGTACGTCATGTCGTTTAAGTTGTTCGGAATGTTATCGTAAATGTTAATTTCGTCAATTTTATTTGTTTTAACTCCGTTAACGTACGAATCAAAGTTGGTTGTATTTACGTTCGATGAACGGTAGTCAAAACCAATTTGTCCAATATGTTTAATTTTTCCGGTATATAAGTTTTGTCCAATTAAATCAAATTGTAACGTTTTGTTCGAATCTTCTTTATACGAACGTGCAATAGTACGATTACGAATATTAAAATCTTGATTTCTGTTAACCGGTGTTGTAGAAGTTGCCATGTTGTCCACATCCATGCTATTTGATGCATACGCCCCACGTAACGAGAAAATATCATTAATCTCATGATCAACACGTGCCATTACCGATTTAGAAACGGTATTGTTGTTGTCTGAACGTAAACCTAAAAATTTATTATGTGGTAAAACGTATAACGCATTTGTACCTTGGTTTGCAGCTAAGTTTACTGCGGATGTATGTGGCGTAACGTTTGAATTTAAATAATCTCCTTCAACAATAATTCTTGTTCTTGGCGATGCCTGAAATGCAATAGATGGATTAAAATAAACACGATTTGATGTAATATCTTTTCTATAGCTGTCTGCAGATTCGTACGCACCGTTTACACGTACCGATAATGTTTGACTTTCGTTTAAAACTTGTTCCACATCAAAGGTTGGTCTAAACTGATTCCAACTTCCTACACGCACTCCAACATTGGCGCGGTTGTAAAAATTAGGTGTTTTAGTAACCACGTTAATTACGCCACCAGCGTTACCTAAATCTGTAATAACGCCTTGTGTAATAGCTGCCGAACCTTTAATTACTTGAATAGATTCTACCCCTTGCATATCAATAACTCCACCAGCAGTTTGAAATTGCGATTCTATACGAACCCCATTTTTTAGTACTGGAACGCCTCTAAAACCGCGTGTTGACATAGATTCTTTTACTCCACCGTAGCTACCAAATAAAGTTACGCCAGGTACATTTCTAATAGCTTCTGTAATGGTTAAAGCACCTTGCGCTTCGATTACTTTGTGCGAAATAATAGAAATACTCTGGATCTGATCCGATGGTTTTAAGGGCATACGTGTAATAGCTTCTAAACCTTTTGGCTTTCTATTACGTTCCCCAAAAACTTCAATTTCATCAAGTTCAGTTTTTTTGTTTAATGTATCTGTGCTTACTTGAGCCGTAGCGATAAATGAAGACGAAAGAATTAACGAAGAAATGATAAAACCTTTCATATATTGTTTTATTTAGATTTATTTAAAATTGCAGGGCAAAAGTATTAAATAAATCTAAAACTCAAAATTTATTTATACCAAATCTAAATAAAATTTATATAAAAATGATTTTGGTCATCTTAACACATTAATTTTTGTATTTATCTAAACGTATAAAGCTGATTTGGAGTGACACAAAAATCTAAAGCAATATCTTTTTCGTACGCATCTTCAATTGCATTTTCTGCCTCAAAAAAACTTACTCCAACTTTAATAACGTTAGGTTTGCATTTGCTTAAAAACAAATCGTAAAAACCTTTACCGTAACCTACGCGGTTTCCTTTTTTATCAAAAGCAAGCAGTGGTACAAAAACTACATCAATTGTTTGCTCATCCATTTTAATTCCGCCTGTAGGTTCAGGAATTCCGTAGCTATTTGTTTCTATTTTTGTATTATCGGTTAATAAGTAATTTACCATTTTGTTGGTTTTAAAATCCGATTTAGACAAAATTACGTTTTTATCTTTCCCTTGTAAAATATGCATAAGGTACTCGGTGTTTATTTCGTGCAAACGCGTAATAGGTAAAAAAACATGAAAGTTATTGTATTGCCAAATGTTTAA
This sequence comes from Flavobacterium agricola, assembly GCF_025919725.1. Lineage (NCBI taxonomy): Bacteria > Pseudomonadati > Bacteroidota > Flavobacteriia > Flavobacteriales > Flavobacteriaceae > Flavobacterium > Flavobacterium agricola. The sequence goes on from NZ_CP081495.1 coordinate 2,386,739, forward strand.
TTTTAATAAGTTGTTAGCAATGGCTAACGACAAATCTTCTTGTTCGGTTTTTGTTAATGCTTGGCGTAAAGCTTTATATTTTGTGCGTAAATCTTTTTTAAGCATGGTAGTAAATGTTTAAGATGTAATAAAGATACAATCAAATTTAAATACAAGTTGAATTTTGTAAATTTGAATGCAAAATAAATTTTTATGACAACTACGCCTTTAGAACTTCAAATACAAACATTGCCTGACAATCCGGGGGTTTATCAGTATTATGATAAAGACGGAAAAATTTTGTATGTAGGTAAGGCAAAAAATTTAAAAAAACGTGTTTCTTCTTATTTTAATAAGGTGCACCAAGTTGCGCGTACCAATGTTTTAGTTAAAAAAATTCATACCATAAAACATATTGTTGTTCCTACTGAAACCGATGCGCTTTTGTTAGAAAATAATATGATTAAAAACTTTCAGCCACGTTATAACGTGTTGCTTAAAGATGATAAATCGTACCCGTGGATTTGCATCAAAAAAGAAAGATTTCCGCGGGTATTTTGGACCCGTAATATGGTAAAAGACGGGTCTGAATATTTTGGACCTTATACCAGTCAGAAAACGGTTTATACCTTATTAGATTTAATTAAAGAATTATATCCGTTACGTACCTGCACGTACGATTTGTCGGTGCCAAACATTAAGGCCGAAAAATTTAAAGTTTGTTTGGAATACCACATTGGTAACTGCAAAGGACCGTGCGAAGGTTTGTTTGAGGAAGAAGCTTATAATAAGCAAATTCAAGCCATTCGCGATATTTTAAAAGGTAATTTTAAAGAAAGCTTAAAAGATTTTAAAACCCATATGACCGAATTGGCTGCGGATTTAAAGTTTGAAGAAGCCCAGAAAATAAAAGAAAAAATTGAAGTTTTAGAAAAATACCAATCGCGTTCAACCGTTATCAATCCAAAAATATCCAATTTAGATGTTTTTTCTATTATTTCTGATGAAGCTGCTGCGTACGTTAACTTTATTCAAATTGCGCACGGAGCCATTATTCGTTCGCATACCATGGAACTGAAAAAAAAGCTGGACGAAACCGATCAGGAACTTTTAGAATTAGCTATTATTGAAATTAGAAATCGCTTTGAGCTAACCGCTAAAGAAATTGTTGTACCGTTTGAGGTAGAATTGGGCGAAAATATTCGCATTACTGTGCCTAAGTTGGGCGATAAAAAAGATATTTTAAATCTTTCAGAACGCAATGCCAAATATTACAGGTTAGATCAGTTAAAACAATTAAAAATTGTTGATCCTGACCGCCATGCCAATCGTATTATGGCTCAAATGAAAGCCGATTTGCATTTACCGACCGAACCGCGTCATATAGAATGTTTTGACAATTCAAACATTCAGGGTACCAATCCGGTAGCAGCTTGTGTGGTTTTTAGAGATGGTAAACCGTATAAAAAAGATTACCGTCATTTTAATATTAAATCGGTTGAAGGGCCAAACGATTTTGCTTCGATGGAAGAAGTGGTTTACCGCCGTTACAAACGCATGTTAGATGAAGGTGAATCGTTACCGCAATTAATTGTGATTGATGGAGGAAAAGGGCAACTTTCATCTGCCTTAAAATCGATCGATGATTTAGGGCTTCGTGGCAAAGTTTCTATTATTGGTATTGCTAAACGTTTAGAAGAAATATTTTTTCCGGGCGATAGCTATCCTTTATATTTAGATAAAAAGTCAGAAACTTTAAAAGTAATTCAGCACATTCGTAACGAAGCACACCGATTCGGAATTACGTTTCACCGCAATAAACGATCTGCCAATGCGATTAATAGCGAAATAGAAGCCATTCCGGGAATTGGTGAAAAAAGCATGGTTGCGTTATTAAATCATTTTAAATCGGTTAAAAAAATAAAAAGTGCTAACTTAGACGAACTTAAGGCCGTAGTAGGTTTATCACGAGCTCAAAAAATAATTAATCATTTCAATACCCAGAAATAACTTTATGATTCGAATCGTACTAATCTTTTTACTAAGCAGTTTATTTTTTAATGTGTTCGCACAAGATTCGGTAGCTGTACAACAACAAAAACCAAAAATCGGATTGGTTTTAAGCGGCGGTGGCGCAAAAGGTTTAGCACATATTGGAGTTTTAAAAGTTTTAGAAGAACAAGGCGTTGAAATATCGTACATCACCGGTACCAGCATGGGTGCCATAATTGGTGGATTATATTCGGTGGGTTACAGCGCTTCGCAATTAGATTCTATTTTTAGGGTAGTAGATTCTAAAGCTTTGGTACAAGATTATGTGCCCAGAAAAACCAAAGGATTTTACGAACGTCGTGATGACGAAATTTATGCTTTACAACTGCCGTTTGATAATTTTAAAATCGGTATTCCGCCTTCTTTATCAAAAGGTATGTACAATTATAACTTGTTAACCCGATTAACGTACCATGTGCGCGATGTTAAAGATTTTTCTAAACTACCTATTCCGTTTGCATGTGTAGCAACCGAAGTTGCTACGGGCAACGAAGTTGTTTTAACCCAAGGTGATTTGGTAGAAAGCATTATTGCTAGCGGCGCTTTTCCTTCGCTTTTTAGCCCGGTAAATATTGACGGAAAAGTTTTAATAGATGGGGGAATTGTAAACAATTATCCTGTGCAATTGGTTCGCGATATGGGAGCTGATATTGTTATTGGGGTTGATGTGCAAGACGATTTAAAAGCTGTTGATGATTTAGGTGGTGCTATGGGAATTTTGTTACAAACTACCAATTATCCCATGGTAAAGCAAATGGAAAACAAACGTGAATTAACCGATATTTATATTAAACCTGATATTACAGGATATAATGTGGTATCTTTTGATTCGGGTGCAGAAATTATTGAGCGTGGAGAAAATGCAGCAACCGAATTATTACCACAAATTCAGGCAATAGCAAACCAGCATCAAGTAAAACAACTGCCGGTGCAAAATATGCTGCATCCTACAGATCCGATTTATGTAGCCGAAATTATTGTTGCAGACAGCACCTTATCTAAACACAACAGCGATTATGTAATTGGTAAATTGGGTTTCGAACCTTTTTCTACAATCAATTACAGCATGTTCGAGGACGGAATTTCGAGCCTTAATGCTACGCAAAACTTTTCGACCATTACGTATGATTTTGAAAATACGCCAAATAATCCAGAACAAGTAAATGTTCGTTTAAGTTTAAGAGAATCTCCGGTTAATCGTTTTTTAAAGTTCGGTGTTCATTATGACGGGCTATATAAAAGTTCGGCATTGGTTAACTTAACGCAGCGTAAATTGTTTTTAACCAATGATACCGCCGTTTTAGATGTAATATTAGGAGATAATAACCGATATAATTTTAGATATTATTGGGATAATGGTTTTAGTTGGAGCGTTGGGTTTAATTCGCGTTTAAACAATTTTACCAATAACATTGCTTACGATATAAATACATTGCCGGGGTACGAAAATATTGATGTTTCTAAAGTTAATTACCGTTATTTAGATATTATTAATCAGGTTTATGTACAATCCTTTTTTAAAAATCGCTATTTAATTAGTTTAGGGGTTGAGCATCGTTATATAGATTTAACTACTGAATCGTTATTCAATAAAAAAACACGAATCGATCGTAACAGCTATTTTAATACATTTGCAAACTTCCGTTACGATTCGTACGATAATAAATATTTTCCGACACGCGGTATTACGTTTAATGGAGAATATAAAAACTTTTTTTATTCAACCGATTCTCAATACGACGTGCAGCCTTTTTCATTGCTTCGTGGTGATATTGGTTTTGCAATTCCGGTATCTGAAAAATTAACATTAAAAATTGAGTCTGAACTTGGGCTTATGTTTGGCCCTCATACGCTGCCTTTTTTTGATTATGTATTGGGCGGATATGGCTTTGCACAAACTTATAATTTTAGACAATTTTATGGGTATGATTTTACCTCGTTAGTAGGTAACAATTATATTAAAGGTTTAGTAACTTTAGATTATGCCTTTTATAATAGGCATCATTTAAACGTTTCGGCCAATTTTGCCAATATCGGAAATGATATTATTAAAGAAGCTAAAATGTTTACCACCCCTAAATATTCGGGTTACGCCTTGGGTTATGGGTATCAAACCATTATTGGACCGATTGAAATTAAAGAATCTTGGTCGCCAGAAACAAATAATTTTTATACTTGGGTTAGTGTTGGCTTCTGGTTTTAATATTTTACTACCTTTGTATTCGATTTGCACTCAATTGGTTAAACCATAAAAAATAAAGATATTATTAACAATTGTTAGTTTAGGTGCGGTATTTTGTTACTTTGTTATTAAACTTTTGTTAAATGCTAAAAAACATTGTGTAATTATCAAAATCCAACTTAAATTTGTATCAGCAAAAATAAGGAGTTAGTAGGCCTTATGAATAGCGAGTAAATTTTCATAATTTATAGTTTTTTGGTTGGTTAATAGCATAAAATCCTGGTTGTTTCAATCAGGATTTTTGTTTTTTTGGTATATTTATTGCCTATCAATCAGAAAAAATGAATTATGAAAAAACTTTTATATATAACCTTCACCTTTCTTCTAAGTATTTCCCCATCGCTTTACAGTCAGAAAGCGTATGATTCTGGCGAATATTTTAAATTTAAAATTCATTACGGTATTATTAATGCAGGTTATGCAACGGTAGAACTAAAAGATATTATGTATCAAGGTAAAAATGTGTTTCAAGCCAAAGGTTACGGCTGGACAACAGGTTTAACCAAAGCACTTTTTAAAGTTGAAGATGATTATCAAACCATATTTGATAAAAACAACAATAAGCCTTACCAATTTATTCGTAAAATAAACGAAGGCGGTTATATAAAAAACCAACAAGGTTTTTTTGATCCGGCTAAGCAAAATGTTTTTGTAAAAGATTTTAAAAACAATACTGAAAAAACTTTTGATGTAACGCCGAATGTGCAAGATATTATGTCGTCTTTTTACTATTTACGCAACCACCCGGATATTGATAAATTAAAAGAAGGCGAATCTATTGTTATTGATATGTTTTTTGATGACGAAATTTATAAATTTCGCCTAAAATATTTAGGTAAAGAAAATTTAAATACTAAATTTGGAAAACTTTCATCTATGAAGTTCAGACCGTATGTACAATCGGGACGAATTTTTAAAGAAAAAGAAAGTTTAACAGTTTGGGTATCAGATGATATTAATAAAGTGCCCTTGCTTATTAAGGCCGATTTATTAGTTGGATCATTAAAAGCATCCCTTATCGAAGTTAAAGGATTACAACAACCGCTCAATACAAATTAAAATCCCATGGATTTAGCTTCAAAATTTACAAGCCAAATATCACAATTAGAAGATAAGTTTAAAACAATTAACCAAAAAACAGAAACGCATCTGGAAGGTTTGTTGTGGGCTAAACCAATTACGTATTGGGATTATATTCAAACCGATGCTTTATTAAGCTTGCAAACACAACGTACAATTTTACCAGATGAAATGGTTTTTATTATGTACCATCAGGTAAACGAGTTATTGTTTAAAATGATTTTATGGGAAATTGAACAAGTTGCTCATTCCGAAAAACTAACGCCCGAATTCTTTACAGAAAAAATAAATCGCGTAAGCCGATATTTTGATATGTTAACCACATCTTTCGATATCATGAAAGATGGCATGGAAGTTGAGCAATATTTGAAATTCAGAAATACATTAACGCCTGCAAGCGGTTTTCAAAGCGCACAATATCGATTGATAGAATTTGCATCTACCGATTTAATAAATCTAATTGATCATCGTTTTCGCGAAACAATTGACCGTAACACGCCGTACGAACATGCCTTAGAACATTTGTATTGGCAAGCTGCAGGTAAAGATTATAATACAGGCGAAAAGTCGTATTTAATAAAAGAGTTCGAAAAAAATATAAAAAACCATTTTTAGCCTTTATGGAAGAATATAACACCATAAATTTATGGCAAAAATACAAACAGTTGCCCGTTGCCGAACAGCAAAATCCAGAGCTTATTGCGGCTATGCGTCATTATGATAAAACCGTTAATATTACTTGGGTAATGGGGCATTATAAAACTGCTTTAAAATATATAGAAAGTGGAAGTGGACCACAGGAAGCTACCGGTGGTAGTGATTGGAAAAAATATATGTTACCAGAATACCAACGTAGAATTTTTTTTCCGGAACTTTGGTCAGAACATGAGTTAAAAAATTGGGGGAAATAATAATTAAAGTGTAAATTTTGAAATACCTATATGTTTTTTTAGCTGCAGCCTTGTTGGTTGGTTGTGGTGAAGAAAAGAAAGAAGAAATAGTTCAACAAGTTGTTGTTGAAAAACCAAAAGAAGAAATACGTACTGCCTTTGGGTTTGTTTTAAATGATTTTGAAGTGAAACACGATACTATTGTATCTGGTGATAGCTTTGGTAAAATTTTAGGACAAAACAATTTTAGCGCTGCACAAATTCATGAGGTAAATGAAAAAGTTAAGACCGATTTTAATACCAGACAAATTAGAATAGGTAAGCCTTATACCTTATTAAAGGATAAAAACACAGATAGCTTAAAAGTTTTTATTTACCAACAAGATAAATTGCATTATACCGTTATTGATTTAAGAGACTCGGTTCGCGTAACTAATAATACCGTGCCCACTGTTTTAAAAGAACGTGTTATTGCTGGCGAACTACAAGGGTCATTGTCTGAATCATTAAATAAATTAGGAGTTCAACCGGGAATTGCTACCGAGTTATCTAACATTTATGCTTGGTCAATTGACTTTTTTAAATTAGATAAAGGAAACAAGTTTGCCTTAAGCTTAACAGAACGCTTTTTAGAAGATGGCGAATACGTAGGTGTAGAATCTATAAACGGATCTTTTATTGAATATCGCGGAAAATTGATGTATTCTTTTCCTCATAAAAAGTCAGAATCTCAACGCAGACCTGAATATTATGACGAGGAAGGAAAACAGATGAAAAGTATGTTTTTAAAAGCACCTTTAAAGTTTTTTAGAATTACTTCTAAATTCACCAAGCAACGTTTCCATCCGGTGCAATTAAAATGGAAAGCACATAACGGAACCGATTACGCCGCGCCTCATGGAACTGAAATAATGACTACTGCTGCCGGAACTGTTATAGAAACGGGTTATACTGCTGGTAACGGAAACTACGTTAAAGTTAAACATAACGGAACGTATACCACGCAATATTTACACATGTCAAAAATTTTAGTTAAAAAAGGACAACATGTTGCGCAAGGTGAAGTTATTGGTAGAGTTGGTAGTACTGGATTAGCTACCGGACCTCATGTTTGTTACCGTTTCTGGAAAAATGGTGTACAAGTAGATCCGCTTTCACAAGCATTACCAAGTGCTGATCCGATGGATAAAAAAGAATTGCCAGGTTATTTGGCAAAAATTAACCCAATTAAGCAACAATTAGATAGCGTTGCAACTATTACTTTTAGAGATAAGGAGTTACACTAAATGGCATTATTTTCAATAAATCCCACCAAAACTAAAGCTTGGGAAGAATTGCAGCTTCATTTTAATGAAGTGCATACTATGGATGTTCGAAAACTTTTTCAAGAAGATGTAAATCGTTTTGAAAATCTTTCTATCCGTACAAATCATTTGTTATTTGATTTTTCAAAAAACAGGATAACGAATGATACGCTTTCTAAACTTGTTGCTTTAGCTAAAGAGACGGGAGTTGAAGATGCTATACAAAAATACTTTTCGGGAGATCCGATTAATGCTACTGAAAACAGAGCTGTTTTACACACTGCGCTTCGTACGCCAAAGGGAGAGCAGATTAAGTTAGGTAATAAAAATATTATTAATGATGTACATGCAGCACGCGTAAAAATTAAAAAGTTTGTTCGTGAAATTATTTCAGGCGCACGGACCGGGTTTACAAATAAAAAAATAACGGATGTTGTAAATATAGGTATTGGAGGTTCAGATTTAGGGCCACGATTTGTTACCAATGCATTGGCTTTTTATAAAAACCATTTAAACGTTCATTTTATATCAAACATTGATCCTGACTATATTCAGGATTTATTAGTTACGTTAAATCCAGAAACAACTTTGTTTGTTGTTGTTTCAAAAACTTTTACTACTGACGAAACCATTTCTAATGCAAGTTTTTGTAGAACTTGGTTTTTGCAAAAAGGGTGTATTTTAGATATAGAAAAACACTTTGTTGCTGTTTCTCATAATAAAAAAGAAGCCGAATCATTTGGTATTGCGTCAGAAAATATTTTTCCGATGTGGGATTGGGTTGGCGGACGTTATTCTTTGTGGAGCGCTGTTGGCTTGTCAATTGCTTTAGCAATTGGTTATAAAAATTTTGAGTTGTTATTAGAAGGTGCTCATGAAATGGATATCCATTTTAAAACGCAACCGCTAGAACAAAATATTCCAATTGTTACAGCTTTGTTATCTATATGGTATAACAATTTTTATGAAACAGAAACCGAAGCTGTTATTCCGTATTCTCAATATTTAGAGCGCTTGCCTGCTTTTTTACAGCAACTTTCTATGGAAAGTAATGGAAAGTCAGTGGATAGAAACGGAAACGCAGTAACGTATCAAACCGGAAATGTTATTTGGGGAGATTGTGGAACCAATTCACAACATGCCTTTTTTCAGCTAATTCATCAAGGTACAAAATTAATACCGATTGATTTTATTGGTTTTATTAATCCGTTGCACGAATCGTTAGCTCAACAATATGCGAAATTAACCGTTAATATGTTTGCGCAAGCTGATGCGTTGCTAACCGGAAAAACTAAAGACCAGCTTAAAGATGCTGATCAAAATGGTTTACAAGCACCTCATAAAATATTTGAAGGCAACAAGCCGTCGTCCATTTTTTTGTTTGAAAAATTATGCCCAAAAACGATCGGAATTTTGTTGGCTATGTACGAGCATAAGACGTTTGTACAGGGGGTAATTTGGAATATTTACAGCTTTGATCAGTTTGGTGTTGAATTAGGTAAGCAAAGATTTAAAGAAATCTTTGAGAATAATTCAATAAATACTTCAAAATCGAGCCTTTATTTTACTAATCAAATATTAAATTTTTATTTAAAAAATAAAAAATAGTTAATAATTTTGTGTTTTTTATAGATAATGATGTTAAATAATTATCTTTTTTTCTTTAATTTTCTGTTTTTTATTGATTTATAATGGTTTAAAATCATTAATAAATCATTAAAAATGAAGTTGTTAATCATAAATTAACATTGGGGTGATTATTATGTAAAAAAAAAGTTAGACTTTTGCCTTAAAATCTATAACACAATACAACAAAATGACAAACTTCAGAAATTGGGTAATTTTATGCCTAATGGTAGTTACATCAGTTGCGTTCGCTCAAAACAAAATTACTGGTAAAGTAATTGACGGAGAGTACGGAGGTGGACTTCCAGGTGCTTCAGTTACAATTAAAGGTACATCAAATGGTACTTTAACTGATCTTGACGGTGCTTTCGAATTTACAACTAGCGAAAATGCAGGTCAAGTAGTAATTTCTTTTATCGGTTACGAATCTAAAACAGTTTCGTTTGCAGTGACTAACGGTATTGCTAATATTGGTAATACAACAATCATGCCAAGCGAACAAATGCTTGAAAGCGTAGTTATTACTGCTATTGCTGACGTAGCTGTAGATCGTAAAACTCCAGTAGCTGTTTCTACAATTAAAGCTGCTGAAATTGTTGAGAAATTAGGTTCTCAAGAATTCCCTGAAATGTTAAACTCTACACCTTCTGTTTATGCAACTAAAGGTTCTGGAGGTTTTGGAGATTCACGTTTAGTTATCCGTGGTTTTGACCAAAAAAACATTGCAGTTATGGTTAACGGTATGCCAGTTAACGACATGGAAAACTCTTCTGTTTACTGGTCAAACTGGGCAGGATTATCTGACGTAACTTCTCAAATGCAAGTACAACGTGGTTTAGGATCATCTAAATTAGCTATTTCTTCTGTTGGTGGTACAGTTAATATTTTAACTCGTGCAGCTGATATGACTGCTGGTGGTCGTGTTTCTACTTCTTTAGGAAATGACAACTACTTTAAAGCTGTAGCATCTTACAACACAGGTAAATTAGAAAATGGACTTTCTGCATCTATCTTACTTTCTCACACTATGGGTAACGGATACGTTGATGGAACTAAATTTGAAGGTTCTAACTACTATGCTGCTGTTGGTTACGAAACTAAAAACAAAAAACACGATTTTCAATTAACTTTTACAGGTGCTCCTCAATCACACAATCAAAGATATTCTTACGTATCTATTGCTGAGGCTCAAGCACAAGGTTCAATTGATAGACCAAATATTAAATATAATAAAGATTGGGGTTACTTAAACGGTAAAGAATTTAACTGGAGACGTAACTACTACCACAAACCAATCGGTTCATTAAACTGGAACTACCATATTAATGAAACAACTAAATTAGCTTCTGTATTCTATGGTTCTTGGGGCCGTGGAGGTGGAGGTAGAGCGACTGGTCGTATTGCTGGTATGAACTTTGATAACCCTGGTTTAAGAACTGGAGTTAATGGTACAGTTAATTTTGATCAAATTGTTGCTTGGAACCAAGGTCAAACTGCTATTAATGGCGTGATGAACCAAACTCCTGGTCAATTAAGATATAACAATGGTTTTGGTACAATCAACTCTGTTAACTCTCACGACTGGTACGGAGGTATTGTAAGTTTAAACAAACAATTATCATCTAACTTTACTTTAGATGTTGGTATTGATGCACGTACTTACAAAGGATACCACTTCCAAAATTTAGCTAACTTAATGGGTAACCAATATTACTTAGATACTACAAACGGTAGAAATTTAGAGTTTTCTAAACAATTCGGTTCTGATGTTAGCTATAACCCTTTTGCTAAAACTGGTAATAACCAAGCAATTAACTATAATAATGATGGTTTAGTTAACTGGTATGGTGGTTTTGCTCAGTTAGAATATGCTACTGATAACTTAACTGCTTTTGTACAAGGAGCTATTTCTAACCAAGGATTCAAACGTATTGACTACATTACTTACGGTGAGATTAAAACTGAATCTTCTTGGAAAGATATGTTAGGTGGTAATGTTAAAGCGGGTGCTAACTATAACATTGATGAGCACCACAACGTATTTGTTAACGGTGGTTGGTATTCTAAACAACCATTCTTTAACGGAGTTTATTTAAACAACCGTAACGATTTAAACCCACAATTAAAAAACGAAACAATTATTGGAGTTGAAGCTGGATACGGATACCGTTCTGAAAAATTCAACGCTAATGTTAACCTATACAGAACTTCTTGGTCTGACAGAATTTTAAGAGCTAATTCAAGATTTACTGACCCTGTAACTAATGAAGTTACTCAAGGTACGGCTAACTTATTTGGTGTTGAACAAGTTCACTACGGTGCTGAGTTTGATTTTGTTTATCGTCCTATTGCTAACTTAGATATTAAAGGTATGTTCTCTTGGGGTGATTTCTCATACAAGAAAAATGTTACTGCAACTTTCTTAGATCAAACAACTGGGTTACCTATTATTGATCCTAATACAGGTACAGTTGCTGAACAAACTTTATACTTAAAAGATTCTAAAGTAGGTGATGCACCATTAGTTACTGCATCTTTACAGGCTGGTTATAAAGTTTTAGATTTAAATCATCATTCAATTAAAATTGATGCTGGTTACCGTTTTGTAGACCAATTATATTCATCAATTGATGCTGCTAAAATGAATACACCAGAATCTTTAGGTGCTTTACGTTTACCTTCTTACAACTTGTTTGATGCAGGTGCAACTTATACAATGAAAGTTGGTAAAGCAAAAACAGATGCTGTTAACGTACGTTTTAACTTAAACAACGTTTTCAACACAATCTACATTGCTGACGGTATGACTGCGCAACATGTTGATGCAAATACAACTTCTACTTATAAAGGTATCGACACGCGTAACAACGTATGGTTTGGTTATGGTAGAACTTGGAACTTAACTTTATCTTACAACTTCTAATAGTTATAAAGATTATATATAAAAGCCCCGAACATTTGTTCGGGGTTTTTTTATTTTGGTGATTTTGCTTTATACACTATTTTATATAAATTATAATCTTTATCTAAAGCTTGTCCTGTTGTTAATTTAATCGGTACGTCCGGAATAATTCCACGGCCTAAAGTTTCTGTTTGATAGGTTGGTTTAATATGAATCAATCCAGTTCTAACGCGTAACTTGCTGTTGGGTAATTTTAAATAAGGCATAATACCTGCAACTGTGCCATTATAGGTTCCGCCAGTTTCTTCTCCATAAACTAAAGCGCGATTGCTGCCTTGTAAATTACTAGTTAGTATACAAGCTGCAGAAAAGCTTCCGCCATTTACTAACACGCTTAATTTGCCTTGATAAACATTTTTTTTAATTGGTTTAGGTTTGATGCTTGGTATTTGTATTTGATAGTTACCTGTCGAATCTTTTTTTGTGTTTAACTGTGCCCAAACATATACCGGAACATAAAAAGGAGTTAATGCAACGTACGTTCCAAAGCTTTTGCCTTTAATGGCTTGAAAAGGAAATTTTCCCCGGCTATTTATTTTTGTTTCACGCAGTAAGCTTTCGTCAGCATCATATTTTAAATAGCTATACAATTCATTTATTTCGGCTACCAATCCTCCCGGATTATTGCTTAAATCTAAAGCCAAATGATTTACGCCTTTATTTTTTATGTATGTAAACAAGCTATCATAAGCTGCCTTATATCTTCCGTCACTAAATTTATGAATCTTTAAAACAGCAAATGTGCTGTCATCAGCAATAGGAAATAGCAATTCACGCACAAAAGCTTTATTATCCCAGCCCAACATTTTTTTTTGCTTAAACTTATGTTTGTTTTGCTTGGCTTGTTGTTTTTTTTCAACCTTGGTTAAGGTTTGAATAGAATCTTTTTTATGGCTGTTTTGGCTTGATTTTTTTGTTTTAATCCGCACATTAGTTGCTGTAAATAAGCTATCATTTTTGCTCAGCACAAAAGTAATGCTGTCCCGAATTCCAATTTTATCGTAAACTAAAGCCGTAAAACGTTTATTAAATCCTTGCGGTATGTAAGTTGGGCTAAACCCATCGCCCGAATTATTTTGGCTATATTCCTTGTATAGCACCTCTGGTTTCACATCTTCAATGCTAATAACCTTGCTGCCAATTAAATTTTGTTTAAGCGAATCTGTTGTTTCAGCTATATATAGCGTATTGTTAAACCATTTGTAAGTAAACTGGTTTACCGGTCCTTTTGTGTTTTTATTGGCTTTATCTTGCTGTTTTGTGGTTCTATCAGACGGATAAACAACCCGAGAATGCCCTTGCCTTACCGCAGCAATTATTGGAGCTATTTCGCTATAAAATTGTTTTGGAGTTAAAGGCGTTGTAATATTTTTTTTAGTTGATGCAAATAATTGGTTTAAGCTATCTGCGCTAATATACAAATCGGCATCTGGGTGCATCGCTAAAAAATTGTTTTGTAAATAGGTTATGTCTTGATGCAACTTAGCTACGCTTATTTTAGATTGATTGAATGCGTTGTGTTTTTTGGCCGATTGACACGCAAACAAGCTCCCAATAAGTATAAATCCGCCAATAATTTTTTTCATCTTATAACATGGTTTTGTTTAAAGATAAAAAAAATCACATCAGATTTTGATGTGATTTTTAAATATTAAATTTCTCGTAAAGCAGCTAATGCTTTTGCTACCGATTTTATATTGTTAATGGTAAGTAACAAACGGATGCCATTTTTGGTTTCTTTCGTTTTTAAATTACCAGCCATCGGATTTTTTTGTTGTATTCTAAAACCTTTGTAAACTGATCGGTTTGGTAATAATCAGATTCTTGATTGGCAATAAAATAACAAACCAACTTGCCTTGCTTCATAATTATTTTTTCCATTCCTAATTTACTGGCAACCCATTTTATTCGAACGGAATCTAACAAGGCCAACGCAGCTTTTGGTAACGGACCAAAACGGTCAATAATTTCTTTTTCAAATTTTTCTAATTCCGCCTCGGTTTTCAGGTTCGATAAATCGGTATATAAATTATAGCGCTCGGTAATGTTGTTTACATACGTGTCCGGAAGTAAAATTTCGAAATCCGAATCAATCGTAACTTCTTTCACGTAAACTTTATTTTCCGGTCGGTTTTCTTCTTCAAACAAATCTTTAAATTCGTTTTCTTTAAGTTCCTCAACCGCTTCATTCATAATTTTTTGATACGCATCGTATCCAATATCATTAATAAAGCCCGATTGTTCACCGCCTAAAATATCGCCCGCACCACGAATTTCTAAATCTTTCATGGCAATTTTAAATCCGCTGCCTAAATCACTAAATTGTTCTAAAGCTTGGATGCGTTTGCGCGCTTCTTCGGTCATGGCCGAATACGGCGGACATATAAAATAACAAAATGCTTTTTTATTACTACGGCCTACGCGTCCGCGCATTTGATGTAAATCGGACAAACCAAAGTGGTTGGCGTTGTTAATAAAAATGGTGTTTGCGTTGGGTACGTCTAAACCGCTTTCAATAATTGTTGTGGCAACTAAAACATCAAATTCACCATCCATAAAGGCTAAAAGTAATTCTTCAAGCTTTTTGCCGTCTAATTGTCCGTGGCCCACGCCCACGCGTGCGTTTGGTACCAAGCGCTGAATCATTCCAGCAACTTCTTTAATATTTTCGATGCGGTTGTTTATAAAATAAACCTGACCGCCGCGTTCAATTTCGTACGATATTGCATCGCGAATAACTTCTTCATTAAATCCAACTACATGCGTTTCAACCGGATATCGGTTGGGTGGTGGTGTTGTAATAACCGATAAATCGCGAGCTGCCATTAACGAAAATTGTAAGGTTCTCGGAATTGGAGTTGCTGTTAGCGTTAACGTATCAATATTATTGGCAATGGTTTTTAGCTTGTCTTTTACAGCAACGCCAAATTTTTGTTCTTCATCAATAATTAACAAACCTAAGTTTTTAAACTGAATAGATTTGTTTACCAATTGATGCGTACCAATAATAATATCTATTTTTCCGTCTGCTAAATCAGTAATAATTTGTGATTTTACTTTACCGGTTCTAAATCGATTTAAATAATCTACCCGAACGGGTAAATCTTTTAAACGTTCTGAAAACGTTTTATAATGCTGAAATGCTAAAATGGTTGTAGGAACTAAAATGGCAACTTGTTTGCTGTTATCAACCGCTTTAAAAGCTGCACGAATAGCAACTTCGGTTTTACCAAAACCAACATCACCACAAATTAATCGATCCATTGGACGATCGGATTCCATATCTTGCTTTACATCTTGCGTTGCTTTTAGCTGATCGGGTGTATCTTCGTAAATAAACGAACTTTCTAGCTCGGCTTGTAAATAGCTATCGGGTGCGTAGGCAAAACCTTTTTCTAAGCGGCGTTTGGCATACAGCTGAATTAGGTTAAACGCAATGTGTTTAACACGTGCTTTGGTTTTTTGTTTTAAGGTTTTCCAGGTGTTTGATCCCAATTTGTGTACTTTGGGTGCAACGCCGTCTTTCCCGTTGTATTTAGATATTTTATGCAGGGAGTGAATAGATACGTAAACAATATCGCTTTCGGCATAAATAAGTTTTATAGTTTCTTGAAACTTACCTTCAACCTGAATTTTTTGTAAACCACCAAACTTACCAATACCGTGATCAATATGGGTAACATAATCGCCAATGGTTAAGCCTGAAAGTTCTTTTAAAGTAAAAGCTTGCTTTTTGGTATAACCGTTTTTAAGCGAAAACTTGTGGTAACGTTCGAAAATTTGATGATCGGTGTAACAAGCAATTTGCAAATCTAAATCAACAAATCCTTCGTAAATAGAAAGTACAATTGGAGTAAAGTTTCTAAACTTTTCCGGGCTTTCTGTAACCGAATCTATAATTTCTTTAAAACGTTTGGCTTGATTTTCGTTGGCGCAAAACAAGTAATTTTTTATGCCGTTTAATGAGTTTTCGTTTAAATTATCTTTTAATAAATTAAATTGTTTGTTAAACGACGGTTGCGGCTGAATATTAAATTCAATGCTTTCGGTAGTTTTATAAATGGGTTTTGAAGCCAAATCTACCACGGCAAAGTTTAACGAATCTCGAATAAAGCTGGCTTGGTTTACAAACATATTTTCGGGCAAGGTGCGCGAAATTTCGTTGTTTAAACCGGCATAAATTTCTTCAGCTTTGGTATATAATTTATCTAATCGTTCAAACTGCAATTCGGCATTTTTTATAAAAACTACCGTATCTTTTGCAATATATTGTAAAAAGCTTTCGCGATTTTCTTGTGTTTTTTTGTTTTCCAGATTCGGAATAATGGTGATTTTTTTCTGCTTTTCGATAGAAAGTTGCGTTTCTACATCAAAAGTTCGAATCGAATCTACTTCGTTGCCAAAAAATTCAATACGATATGGATTGTCGTTCGAAAAAGAAAAAACATCTAAAATACCACCACGAACCGAAAATTCGCCTGGTTCGGCCACAAAATCAACACGTTTAAATTGGTATTCAAAAAGCACTTCGTTTACGTAATCAATAGATAAATTGTTGCCAATTTCCATTTTTAACGTATTTTTTTCTAATTCTTTTCGGGTAACAACTTTTTCAAAAATGGCATCGGGATACGAAACCACCACGGTTGGCTTTTTTTTGGCGTTGATGCGGTTTAAAACTTCGGCACGTAACAAAACGTTGGCATTATCTACCTCTTCAATTTGATACGGACGACGGAAGGATCCTGGAAAAAAATGAACGTCCTTGTCATTAATCAGTTTTTCTAAATCGTTTGTTAGGTACGCCGCTTCTTCTTTATCGTTCGCTAAAATTAAAATAGGACGTTTTATTTCAGAAAAAATGCTTTGTACAACAAACGAAAGGCTAGAACCAAAAAGCCCTTTTACGTGCACTTTTGCATCTGGTTTTTCTAGCAGTTGGGTTAGTTGGTTTACTTTGGCTGATTTTTGATAAAGATTTATACTTTCCAAATTATAATATTCTAATTAATACAATTAAATTTCTTGTTGCACCTTGTCTGGCGTAGTTTCTAAGCGCAATTCGCTTTCTTTCACTTTGGTATTGCCTTCGCGATTAAGTTTAGGTGCTTCTTGGTTTTGTTTGATTTGATTTTCGAAATTAAAATTCGCACGGCGTGTGGTATCCTTTACAAATTCTATCATTTCAATTTCTCCTTTTTCGGTCGGAATTTTTTGCACGCGTACTTGCTCATCAATTTGTTCATTAATTCCGTTAATGTCAGAAATAATGTATTGCTGTATGTTACGCACTTTTTCTACAGGAACGGTTTGTAAGGAGATAAACGTATTTAAATATTTTAGGTTGGTGTTTAAGTTATTTAAACGCGCGGTTATTTGCGGTTGGTTTAAATGCGCCGGAACGGTTTGTAATAAATCATCGCTAATGCGGGTTAAATTATCAACCTTAGCAATAAAGGCAGATGCGCTTTTGCTTGGTTTTTGTTTAATATCTTGTAAAAAGCTTTGCCACATTTGCCAATCGTTGGTTTGGCTTTTGGTTTCTGGAGTTAAGGCTTTGTAGGTAAAATTCCATTGATTGTAAATGGCATTTACAATCGAATCGGTAATTTTTTCGGCCTGCTCTCTGTCTGCTAATTCTTTCTGTTTTTTATCTGCAGAACAACTTACAAATAAGCCTGTTAAAACCGAGGCAACTAAAACAAAATATTTCATTTTCTTTAATACGTTTAAGTTACAAATTTACAAATGTTTTGGCTATTAAAGGCTTTTACAATTACCGATTTATAGAATATTAAAAATAAATTGATTTTTGTTATAAAAATATTTTTTTGCGTTTTTAGTATTCATTATATAAATTATATTTGCTTAACAAACAAACAAGTTATGAATACCAAAATTTTAATTATTGGAGCGTGTGGTCAAATCGGTTCGGAATTGACGGCAAAATTGCGTGAGATTTATGGATTGAATAATGTTATTGCTTCAGACATTAGAAAAGGCGAACAAAAGGTTTTTGAAACCGGTCCTTTTGAGCAAATAGATGCTATGGATTTTAATCAGGTAGCTTCAGTAATCGAAAAATATCAGGTAACCGATGTATATTTAATGGCAGCGCTTTTATCGGCTACTGCCGAAAAAAATCCGGCCTTTGCTTGGGATTTAAATATGAATTCTTTATTTCACGTTTTAAACTTAGCGAAAGAAGGAAAAATTAAAAAGATTTTTTGGCCATCAAGCATTGCTGTGTTTGGACCAACTACGCCTCGTATTGATACGCCACAATTTACGGTTATGGAACCATCTACCGTTTACGGTATTTCTAAACAAGCTGGTGAACGTTGGTGCGAATATTATTTTAACAAGTTTGGGGTTGATGTTCGCAGTATTCGTTACCCAGGTTTAATATCTTGGACAACGGCTCCGGGGGGCGGTACAACTGATTATGCGGTTGATATTTATTATAAAGCTATTGAAGATAAAAAATATACTTGTTTTTTAAGTGAAAATACTGCGTTACCTATGATGTACATGGATGATGCAATTAAAGCAACGGTTGCTATTATGCAAGCTCCGGCAGAACAGATTAAAATTCGTTCGTCGTACAATTTATCTGCCTTAAGTTTTACTCCGGCAGAAATAGCAACAAGCATTAAAACTCATATTCCTGAGTTTACAATTGCTTACGATCCGGATTTCCGTCAAGCCATTGCAGATTCGTGGCCAGCATCTATAGATGATTCGCGTGCACGTGAAGATTGGGGATGGAAAAATGATTTTGACATGGAAAAAATGACCGAAACCATGTTAACCAATTTAACAGCAAAATTACAAGTTAATAAATAAAAAAAACCGAGCAATTGCTCGGTTTTTTTATAACTATTTTTATGATTATCGAGTTAACCAACCGCTTTTACCAGCAGTTGCTATTGAATAAGGGGTAATCCAGAATAAAGAAAAGGCATAAAAAATGCTATACGGATAAGCCCATAAAGAACCTGAAACCGAGTGTTTTTGTGCAAAAAACAGCATTTGAATGCTTGAGAACAATACAATACCAACTAAAGTTGTTATGATTGATGTTACCGGGAACATGATAAATAAAGTTAACATGACCAATAATAGCGGAAAGGCAAAGATTAGCTGAATCCATTGGTTGATTAAAATAATACGGATGCCCAATTTGTTTCCTTTTCTAAAATCAGTAAAAGCAAATTTACTCATCATAATGGTTTCTCTAATATTACTGCGCTCCCATCTAATATACATTTTGTATAAATTTTTGTAACGCTCGGGCGTGTTAGTATAAACCTTAGCATTTTTTTGAAACAATACTTCGTAACCTTGTTTTAAAATCATGTTTGTTAAGGCACGATCTTCACCAATATCCGATGGTTTTCCTAAAAAAGTTTGGTTCATCCAGTTTTCTAAAACTATCAAAACAACGCTTTTTCTGTAAGCTGCTAACGCACCTGGTGTACAAAACACCGATCCTAAAGCACTTTGTGCTGAACGGATAAACTCAAAACTAAAAGCGAAACTTACGTTTAACATTTTAGGAATCATTGCGCTTTTTAAGTTTAATACTTTTACGTTTCCTGCAACTGCACCACATTGTGGGTTTACTGCAAACGGTGAGTTTAAACTGCGTAAGGTATGTTTTTCTATAATAGAATCGCTATCAATAGTAATTACTACATCGCCTTTTGCTTTTTTAAAGCCGTAATATAAGGCATGTCTTTTCCCCATGTTTTTAGGTTGTTGGTGCAACATAATACGGTCACCAAAGGCAAGTTTTGCTTTGTTCATCCAAAACCATGTATCGTCTTTACTTCCGTCATCAACGGTAATAATTTCTAATTTTTCAGCTGGGTAATCACTATTAACAATACTTTCTAAGGTGTGATAAACCAATTCACCTTCGTTATATGCCGGTACAATCACGGTACAACTCGGTAGCTTTTCGTCGCCAACCATTTTTGTTTCTTTATAGAAAAAGTACAAAGCTAAATTAAATAGTAAAAAGCTTAAGCGTAATACAAATAATACTGCGGTAACAACAACTAAAGTTTTACCCCACGGCGTATTTAAAAATGATAAATGTAGTTTTTCTATTTCAGCATGATAATTTATAGAAAAATAAATGGCTCCGGCTAATACAGTTAATGTAAGTGTTAAAACCACCAATTCTAATATTTGCTGTTTTACCTGCTTATTAGAAACAGCAGGTGCTGCTTTACTTGCTAAGTTATTTTCACTATTTTTCATAATCATACAACATTTAAGTTTGTATGATATAGTGTTCAAAAATTGTTCCTTATCGATTTATTGCTGTATTTCACCGATTCTGTATATTATTTATACACAATTAAGTTTTTGTTGGGAATACGGTAAACACTTCTATGTTATGCATTTAAGTTAATGAAAGTATAAAAATTGTTCCTGAATTTGCTTGGCTTTTAACTTCAATATTTATTTTTAAAATATCAGCAAGCTTTTTTACAATAGAAAGTCCTAAGCCATTTCCTTGAATTTGGCAATGATAGATGTTTTGAGATCTATAAAATTCATCAAAAATTTGTTGTTGATCGGCTTGAGAAATTCCGATTCCAAAATCTTGAATGCTACAAATTACTTTTCCGTTTTGTTTTTGAATTGTGATACTTATTTCTCCATTTGTGTAAGAATATTTAATTGCATTAGAAATGATATTTTCTAAGATAATTTTTAAGGCGAATGGAATAGAATTAACGGTTACATTTTGCTTGATAGCAAATGATATTTTTAAATTCTTTTCAATAATAAGCAATTGGTATTGCTCTAAAATTTCTAAAAAAACTTCGTTTAGCGCAATTTTTTGAATCGCATAATTCAAATCTTTATTTTCAATACGAGCTAAAAATAAAAGCTGATCTACAATGGATGAAGCTTTATCTATTTCTGCAATGCAGTAATTTATATTTTCATGATATTCGGCTTCAGATCTTGGCTTTCGAATTAAAACTTCTAAATTTCCTTTTAATATTGCTAACGGTGTTTTTAGTTGATGCGATGCATCTGCGGTAAACTGCTTTTGCCTTTCTAACGTTTTTTCAACTTTAGTTAAAAGTTGATTGATGCTTTGGGTTAAATCAAAAAGCTCGTTATTAACTTTAGGTAAATCTATTCGCCCTTTAAAATTATTTTCGGTAATTTTTTTGGTTTGATTTATAATTTTTAACGTTGGCGCTACGCTGGCACCGGCAATTTTACGAGTTAAAAAATACAATAAAATAAGTACAATTGTATAGGTGCCAGATAAGGTGTATTTTAAGTTTTTTAAAACATGATATTGGGTGTTGGTTGCAATACCAATAACGGCATAACCAACCAATTGCTGGTCGTAATAAAGCGGAGTTTGCTTTTTACGTACCGAGATGTTATCTAACAAAATATCTTCTGCAACTAAATCTTTTTTGCTTAGTTTTAATTGGTAATCTTCTAAGTTTTCTGATTTTCGAATAAAGTTTCTGTTCGCATCATAAATAGCTAAATAAATTGGATAAAAATCGCCAATGTTGTGCTCGGCTTCATTCCATTCATCTTCGCTAACTAATATAATTTCACCATTTTGTTTAGAAACTTCGTTTTGATGAAGTGCTATTTCGGCATCTAGGTTATGATTGGTTGTGTAATTTAAGTTGAATTTTACAGTGTAGTAAATAAAAAGAAAAACAAACCCAATAAAAACAGCCACTGCAAGTAAAATGGTTCTTGCAATGGTGTTTTTTATAGATTTTTTATTCGATAAGATAACCTGTTCCACGAATTGTTTTAATAAAGTTAGTTTCTTTGTTTAGATTTAGTTTTTTGCGAACGGCATTCATAAAAACGTCAATTACAGAACTATCGTATTCAAAATGAATGTTCCAAATGTTTTCTAATAGTTCTTTTCTAGTACAAATTTTACCTTTGTTTTTTAACAGATATTCTAACAACAAATATTCTTTATTGGTAAACGGAATTAGTTGATTGTTTTTTTAACCGATTGCGTATTTGGATCTACAGAAATATCTTGATAAATTAAAAGTTGTTCTTCAACTTTTGTGTTGCGTAACTGCACATGAATTCGAGCTAATAATTCACTAAACTGAAACGGTTTTTTTATGTAATCATTTGCGCCGGCAGTTAAACCTTCAATCGTATCTTGTAACGTATCTTTTGCGGTTAAAAATATAATAGGTGTTTTTTTGTCGGTTAATCTAATGGTTTTACAAATTTCTAGGCCCGAAACTTTTGGTAGCATCCAATCTAACAAAATAATATCAAAACTTTTTTTGCTTAAATGCGCTTCGGCTTCTAAATGGTTCTGCGCATAATCTACCACAAAACCTTCTTCGGTTAAGCCTTTTTTAATAAAGTTTATTATTCCCCATTGATCTTCTACTATTAAAATTTTCATTTTTAATTGGCTTTTAATAATTGATTGCTAAAAAGATAATCGGCCGTTTGATACCATGAAATGGCTTGCTTGGTTAAAGCTTTGTTTTCTGGATTGCTAATTAAATTATTGGTTTTTTTGTCCCAAATAAAAGTTGCGTTTTTTTTCTGATCGGATAATATTACAACTTCATTATTTTGGTTCATGTACCCCAATTTACGATAAGTTGCCATTAAAGCTTTTTCTTTATAAGCTGCTTGGTTTACATCTTGCCCGTAAAAATTAGAATTATAATTCCAGTTTAATTTACCAAATAAAGTTGGAAGTAAATCTATTTGCGACATTAATTTAGATTCTTTTACCGGTTCTTGATTGGGTAAATTGTAAATAATTGCAGGAATATGATAATTCTGTACATCAATCTCATTTTTACCTGCGCTACTAGCACAATGGTCAGCCACAATTACAAATACGGTGTTTTTAAACCATGGTTTTGTTTGGGCATTTTTAATAAATGCTCCAATGGCAAAATCGGCATATTTTACCGCACCTTCGCGACCGGTTCCGGAAGGAATATCAATTTTATTTTCTGGATAGGTATATGGGCGGTGGTTGGATGTAGTTAATATATAATTAAAAAACGGTTGGTTGTTGCTGTACATACTATCGCTTTGTTGTAAAACCACGTTAAAAATATCTTCATCGCAAATTCCCCAAGCATTTTCAAAGCTTACCTGATCATCGGTTATTAATGTGCGCTTTGTGCTAAGTTTTTCGTTTAATATACCGCCGCGTCCACGATCAAAAATAGCAAATCCATTTCCGCTAAAATAGCTGTTCATATTATCAAAATAACCATCGCCGCCATAAAAAAAGTTGTTCTGGTAACCTTTGTTTTTAAAAACGGTACCAATTGTAATTAAGTTTTGGTTGTTTGGTCTTTTTACAATGCTTTGGCCTGGCGTGGGTGGAATGCTTAAGGTTAAGGCTTCGATACCACGAACGGTTCTGTTTCCTGTTGCCATAAGGTTATTAAATAGAATGCCTTTTTGTGCTAATGTATCTAAATTTGGTGTTATACCGGCTGTTGATCCGAATTCTGC